>NZ_WTKT01000029.1:0-35128 GCF_011378685.1 Pseudoalteromonas sp. C8 | reverse complement strand
TATTCCTATATTCCTATATTCAGTAACATCAAAACACCCACTGTAAACTCATACCATTTTGTTTTAACCAATTAGATGATGTTTTGTAATCGGGGAAAAACGCCTCTACTCGCTGCCAAAAAGCTTTGCTATGATTTAAATACTTTAAATGGGCAAGCTCATGAACAATCACATAATCTATAGTGTGGTAAGGAGCACCTATAAGATGTAAATTAAAAGTGAGTTCTCGCTTGCTATTACAACTCCCCCACTTTCGTTTATAAACACCTATTTTTAAATCATTTGGCAACTCTTCACCCATTTGAGTACAGAAATACGCTAAACGCATCTCTATGTATGCAATAAGCTGCTCTTTTAAATAAGTCTCTAATAGCTGTCGATACTTTTGATAAGTGTTTTTAACTCGAGGAGATATTGTAATAAGTAAGTGGTCATCATACGGGATTACTTCGGAATCTTGGCCTGAGTCCAGTTTCAAATAAATAGTTTCTGAAAAAACACTGATTTTTTTAGATTCAAAGGGGTACTGCTTAGTGTCATCAATTGACGATTGTTTTTTTAATTGTTCTGCAACCCACTCTTGTTTATCAAATAACCAAGTATCAATGTGTTTTTTTGCGACAAAATGTGGCGCATACACAGTTACCTTTTGACTATGCACTTTTATTGCGACTGTTTTGCGTCTAGTACTCTTTTTTAGTTGATATTCAAACACGACTTAAACTCTAAATATAGCATCCGTTTATATAATCCATATTACCATCAATTTTAAACTCTTAGGCATACAGTCGCACCTAACTCCTAATCCACTTTATTATAATAAGCTATAGATTGATCCGTCTGTTTTATTTGAATTGAAAGTTAAAATATTTTATTTACTTCAATAACAAAAAATAAATAAACTTGGTTAAAATTCGTCACTTTATAGCGCGATTAGAAATAACGGTTCATTTATTAGTAAATTAGATTAAACTTGTAAAATAAAGATTATATTTCGAGCCGTTATGCTATCAGCTTTCTTCATTACAGACCAAGATCCAAGTCTAATACTTAATGGGGTTTACGACCCTCTTCTAGTCTCAATGTCTGTATTAATAGCCATTTTTGCTGCTTTTTTTACTACTAAGCTCATTGATTTAGCAAAAGAGACTAAATTCCCTCGTTATCAACGTTTAGCAAATATAACTGCAGCAACTGTATTTTCTTCTGGTATTTGGAGTATGCACTTTATAGGTATGTTAGCTTTTTCGCTATGTACTAATATAAGCTACGATCCAACAATCACACTACTCTCTTTTCTTCCTGCTTTATTAGCATGTCAGTATGCGGTATCAATACTTGTAAATAGTGATGGAAACTTTAGAGTGCTCAGCATTTGCTCCATCTTACTTGGGGCTGGTATTGGTACAATGCATTACAGCGGTATGGCTGCAATGGAGCTTTCCCCAATGTTGCGCTATGACCCACTGACCTTTGGCCTTTCAATTTTAGTTGCCGTCGCTCTTTCGTTTATAGCGTTATATAGCCGCTTTAATCTTGAAAAATTTTTTCCAAAATTATCATACCTACAAAATAGAGCCATCAGCGCTATTATATTAGGCTTTGCTGTTGCTGCTATGCATTATATGGGCATGGCATCTACACGCTTTGTTGCAACATCCCCTCTTTTATATGACGACGCAAATGCTTCTGCTGGGCTCACTTTTGTAGCCATCGCGGTTGCAACTGCAACGATTGCCATTACAAGCGTAGTAGCGGTACTTAATGGCATGGTCAGATATAAAATGTTACTTGAAGAAAAGTCAGCCGACGAGTCTCGCTTAAACGCAATTTTAGGCACAGCCATTGATGGAATCGTGACGATTGATCACACCGGCATTATTTTGAGCTTTAACGAATCAGCCAGTAAAATTTTTGGCTGGCACGAAAATGAAGTACAAAATCATAATATTAAAATGCTAATGGATGATGCTATCGCGATGCATCACGATAGCTACCTTTCTAAAGCTAAAAATATTGATTTAGGTAAAGTAATCGGTGTTAACCGTGAAATTTTTGCAAAGCATAAAAATGGCCACTTATTCCCGATTCGTTTGGGGATTGGAGAAGTTAATCAGCCAGGGCAAAATCCTCTATACGTAGGCTTCATAACAGACTTATCAGAGCAACGAGCTTTACAAAAAAGCCTTGAAGAAAAAGAGCAAAAGTATCGCTCTTTAATGGATAACATGCCAGGTGTGGCTTTTAGGTGTAAATTTGATGATAACTGGACCATGCTTTTTATCAGCCCGAGCATCAACGAGTTAACGGGTTATAACCCTAATGAATTTACTGAACATTGCATTGAATTTAACGATCTAGTTTTAAAATCAGACCAGCAACCTATTGTAGATGCCGTCACAAAAGCTGTAGAAGAGAAACGTCAGTATTCAATCGAATACAGAATTCGCCACAGAAGCGGTAAAATCTTATGGCTTTTAGATAAAGGCAGCATCGACTTTGATACCCAAGGCCAAGCAAAGTGGATTGATGGTGTTTTAGTTGATATTACAGAACGCAAAGAATATGAAGAAAAACTAGAGCAAGCTAAATTCAAAGCTGAAGAAGCTGCTTATGCAAAGCAATCTTTTATGGCTAATATGAGCCATGAAATACGCACCCCAATGAATTCTATAATAGGTTTTAGCGATCTATTAATGGATACCCCACTTGATCAAGAACAACAAAAGCATTTAGTTACCGTAAATAATGCAGCGCGTTCATTACTTAGATTATTAAATGAAATTCTCGATTCCGCAAAACTAGAGCGCGGTAAGCTCACTATTGAGCCAATACACTTTAGTTTAAAGCCAGTAATAGACAGTATTATTTCTACTTTTTGGTTAGAAGCTAAAAAGAAAGATTTAGAACTTAAACTTCATATTAAAGAATCAGTAAGTGCTACTTATTACGGTGACCCAGATCGACTCAGGCAAGTACTTACTAATTTAATTGGTAATGCTATTAAGTTTACCGAAAAAGGCTCTGTTACCGTAACTGTTGCTATAACACAAAATCAGCATCTGTTTTTTGAAGTGCAAGATACCGGTATTGGTATTGCAAAAGATCGTATTCAAGCAGTGTTTCAACCTTTCGAACAAGCCGATGGTACTACTACTCGCCGTTTTGGTGGTACAGGTCTTGGTACTACCATAAGCAAACAACTTGTAGAGCTTATGGGCGGAACAATAAACTTAGTAAGTGAACTAGGTAAAGGTACCTGCTTTTACTTTTCATTGCCGCTTACTTTAGGTGACGAAACTAAAATAGATCATTTTGATGGTCTACACACACAACTGCCTGCACTTAGGGTGTTAGTAGTTGACGATATCGAGCAAAATACAGAGCTACTTTCTTTACTTCTGTCACGCGATCAGCATGCAGTTACCAAGGCATCTAACGGACTTGAAGCGATTAAAGTATTTGAAGAACAAGACTTTGATGTCATTTTAATGGATATACATATGCCATTGTGTGATGGCATAGAGGCAACACAAAAAATAAGAGCAATAGAAAATCAAAGACAAATTAAATACACGCCAATTATCGCGCTCACAGCCAGTGTATTACAACAAGATAAGCTTACGGCTAAAAAAGCAGGCATGAATGGCTTTGCAAATAAACCCGTCGATATAAATCAGCTAAACCAAGAAATAGCACAAGTGCTTGGTCTTGGTATTGCAAAAGAAATGGTTATATCGCAAAGCGATCCTAAAGCGCAGCATATAGATTTTGAAAAAGGGTTAGCCCTTTGGGGTTCTAAATGTAAGCAACTTACAGAGATTACTAAATTTATTAGTGACAGTAATAAACGGTTCGAAACATTATTCAGTGATAAATTATCAAACATAAAAGATGTCGATAGCACCATTCACACACTTAAAGGTGTTGCTGGTAACTTAGGCCTAATAACATTAATGAAGTTATTAACCGATTTAGAGCAAAAACAAAGTGACGCTAAAGTTATTAGTACTTTAGACGATATAAAAAACGAGCTACTTGTCATCTCACAATTGCTATCATCTAATACTTGCGATAAGCCAATTAGTAAGCCTGAAGATAATAGTTCTGACACGCTATCAATTGATGAAATTAAGTCACTGTGTAAGACGCTTAATCAAGATGCACAAAATGCAGAATTAAATGATGAGCTACTAGCAAAACTGCAACACGGCATACCTTCAATCTATAAAAATGAAGTTGATGATATAGCCGAGGCCTTTGATGAATTTGATTTTGATAAAGCACACGTAATACTAGAAACCTTACTTGAAAAACTAACAAACAATGAGTATTAATTAATGGATTTTACAACAGATAGGCCACGAGTATTAATTGTTGACGATGAGCCTGCAAATCTAAAAGTAATGCGCGAAGTGTTAGGTAATCAATATCGTATGTCGTTTGCTAAATCGGGTGATGCCGCATTGGCACTACTTGAAAAAGAACTACCAAAGCTAATTTTGCTAGACATAATGATGCCAGATATGAATGGGTTTGAAGTCTGCCAGAGGGTAAAAAACAATCCTAAAACGTCTCATATCCCCATTATTTTTGTGACAGCTTTGGGGGACGAAAATGATGAATTTAAAGGTTTTGAACTTGGTGCCGTAGATTATATTACCAAGCCAATAAGCCCTGCTATTGTAAGAGCTAGAGTTAAAACTCACTTATCGCTAGTGCAAGCTGAGCAATTAAAACAAGCACATGTAGATTTAGTACAACGTCTAGGCCGTGCTGCTGAATATAAAGATACTGACACTGGCGAACATATAGTGCGTATGAGCCAATACAGCAAAGTATTAGCATTAGCGCTAGGTATGGATGAGCAAAGTGCAGAGCTTTTACGCCAAGCCGCCCCAATGCACGATGTTGGGAAAATAGGTATCCCTGATGCTATATTACTCAAGCCAGGAAAGTTAACTTCTGAAGAGTTTGAACATATGAAGAAACACGCCATAATTGGTGCACAAATATTAGCAAATTCTTCATCGCCATTATTACAACTCGCTCATAAACTTGCTATTGAACACCACGAAAAATGGGATGGTTCAGGCTATCCTAACGGGATCAAAGGCGAAGAAATATCAATTGAAGGTAGAATTGTTGCCGTTGCTGACGTTTTTGATGCTCTGACTTCAAAACGCCCTTATAAAGAGGCATGGAGTGTAGAGAAAACAGTTTTGCATATGCAAGAGCAAGCAGGAGCTCATTTTGATCCCGCTCTAATCGAACTATTTGTGAAAAAATTAGACGATATTCTTGCTATAAAAAATTCAAATCAAGAAAGCTAATTCTTTTTAGCGCTGTGAGAGCCAAGCTCAACATTTGGATAGTAAGACTTTATATAACGATAGTCATGTGACGTAATTTCATGGCTATTACCGCTTTCATCTTTAAAGTACATAGAAAACGTTACACCATGATCTGCTAAAACTACTTTTATATTTAAACCCTCAAGATGATTACGCCATTGAATAAATTGATCCCCTGAGGCCAAAAATGCAATCCCTTTACTACGCCCCTCACCTTCAAAAAGTGCTAAACGAGTTGTTGAACTAGCGTCTTCAAGTGTTAAAGGGCCGCGTCCGTCCTCATCCCAAAAGGCAAGCTCGGGTACTACACTAAAACCTAAAACACGCTCATACCACTTAACGGCATCAACCAAGTTATCAACATTTAAATGGCAATGATCAATCCCAGATAATTTAGGTATGCTTGTATTATTCACGTTACTCACCTATTTCTGACTTTAATTGCTCTAAAAAGTCATGCATATACCTTGTACGTCTATTCGCTTCTGCTTTAGCAGATGGCGTATTCATACTATCGGCAATATGTAATAACTTTATAAAAAAGTGATCAAGCGTGTATGTTTTATCATCAGCCTCGCGTTCAATACAAAAAGGGTCTTCTGGGTTATACAATAACCGAGAAATTGATCCGCCTACTTTCATGCATCGACTCACTCCAATAGCGCCCAATGCATCCATTCTGTCAGCATCTTGTACTATTTGCGCTTCAACTGTTTTAATTTTTATATTTGCGCTGAAACTATGAGCGGCAATGGCATGATGAATCTCATCAAAAAGTGACTCGTCATAATTAATAGATTTTAAAAATTCCAATGCCTTATCGGCTGCCATAGTAGAGGCTTTTGCGCGATCAGGGTGATTTTTAGCAACTGCCACGCAATCGTGCATCCACGCTGCAGGTAATACCACCGACATGTTTGCCTGCTCTGCATTACATAGCTGTATCGCAACACGCACCACGCGTTCTATATGGGTAATATCGTGAGCTACATCAGCATGCACTAAAGAGGTTATAAATTCTCTACATTGTGAATTAAGTATTTTTAAATCGGGGCTTAAAACGGCGTCAGGCACTATTAGGTTCCAAAAGCTAATGAATCGATAAATTATCCGTACTTTACCGTGCTTTATGCCCACCTTGCAAAACATTCATTGTATGTTGCTCCTTGCTTGACTAAAATACAGCGCTTATTTATTACTACTGAGAAGCCTTATGTCATCTGCCGTTTACCTACAAGCTGGTCGCGATAAATCATTAAAAAGAAAACACCCTTGGTTATTTTCAAAAGCCATCAAAAAAATTAAAGGTAAACCTGGATTAGGCGACACAGTAACGATTCACGATAGCGAAGGTAAGTTTTTAGCAACTGCTGCTTATAGCCCTCACTCACAAATTCGTGCACGTGTTTGGAGCTTTGACGAAAAAGAAGTAATCGATCAAAACTTTTTTGAACGCCGTTTACGTCGCTCATTAGAAGCACGTAGCCAAGTAATAGAAGAAGGCGGATTAACAGGGTTTCGATTATGTGCTGCGGAGTCTGATTACTTACCAGGCGTTACAATCGATAAGTTTGATAACGTGTTAGTGTGTCAGCTGTTAAGTGCCGGTGCTGAGCGTCATAAAGGCGAGATTGTTGGCGCGTTGATGTCTATTTTCCCAGGTTCTAGCATATACGAGCGCTCAGACGTAGAAGTACGCACTAAAGAAGGCTTAGAGCCAATAAAAGGCGCTCTTTGGGGTAACGAACCAACACAGCCGGTACTTATTGAGGAAAACGGTTTTAAAATTGAAGTCGATATAATTGATGGACATAAAACAGGCTTTTATTTAGACCAGCGCGATAGCCGCGCCGCACTTGAGCGTTTTTCAAAGGGTAAAACGGTACTTAACTGTTTTAGTTATACAGGTACATTTTCGTTGTACGCCCTGCGTGGTGGATGTGAGCATGTAACTAACGTAGACGTATCTCAACCCGCTTTAGATACAGCAAAACGTAATGTTGAGCATAATAACTTAGATTTAAATAAAGTAAGTTTTGTTAAGCAGGACGTATTTAAGTTACTACGCCAATACCGCGACGAAGGTAGACAGTTTGATACCATCGTAATGGACCCACCAAAGTTTGCTGATAATAAAGCGCAGCTAACCGGTGCGTGTCGTGGTTACAAAGATATCAACATGATTGCCATGCAAATACTAAAACCAGGTGGAACATTACTAACGTTCTCATGCTCTGGTTTAATGGAACAAAACTTATTTCAAAAAGTAGTAGCCGATGCAGCACTTGATGCAGGTAAAGACCTACTTATAATGGAGCGATTAAACCAGGCAGCTGATCACCCAATTGCTGGCAGCTACCCTGAAGGCTTTTATTTAAAAGGCTTAATCTGTAAGGTTTTTTAATATCTACTATTAAGTTTAACTGGATTCAACTTAGTTAAACTGAATGATTTCAAGACCTGCTGTTACCGTGCCATCATCTTCTTTGCTGGCACGTATTACTTTTGCTGTTGCATTTAAAGGCGCAATACTTGGGTGAGTCGAATCAATGTTCACCGTCAGTAATGTATTAGGTTCAAGTAATTCATCTAAATGAATTGATAAACCTGTTGCACTTAAATCCACGCACTCTGCGGCAAAACTTAAACCCGCTATTGGTTCTATCGTTGTTAAATTTGCAGGTGTATTGATCTGCATGCGTCTAAAATTTCGCTTATCATCAGTAAACATACGTTACCTCTAAAAAACCGTGTTAATTTCTTCCAACAAAGCACCCACTGAAAATGGCTTTACAACATATGCGTTACAACCAGCGTCAAACCCTGCTTGTTTTTCAGATGGAGACTCTAGGCCCGATACCATAACAACAGGAATATTTTTTGTTTCAGGTGTGTGTTTTAGCATTCGGCATGTATCATAACCATCAAGACCAGGCATACAAACATCAAGCAAAATTATATCTGGCGGACTTGCAATTGCCGATGCAAGACAGCTTTGCCCTGAATCTGCATAACTAACATCAAATTTCGACGCGAGTGCTGCTTTGAGCATTTCAAAATTAAAATACTCGTCGTCTACCACTAAAAGTCGCTTTGTTTTATGTTCAATCGATGAGGACATAACTATGTCACTTCCTTTTCAAAACAAAAATAAATCCTCCTATTAAGGTACTAAGCTTAATAGAAAATGCAAGTTTTATTCTATCTCTTTTATCGCATTAAGTACTCGCTTAGCCGAAATTGGGTAAGGAGTTCCAAGCGTTTGAGCAAATAGCGACACTCTAAGCTCTTGTTGCATCCAAAAAATAGCGGTTACTTCTTGTGGAATAGGCAAGCCTTTAGGCGTTTTATTAACTACTTTTTTGTACTCTTGAGCAACTTTATCGAGCTCTAATACGCATAACCTATCACGATTTGGATCCACAGGCAGCTTTTCTAAACGTTTTTGAATCGCTTTTAAATAACGAATTAAATCCGTTATTTTATCTGCGCCATGCGCGCTCACAAAACCTTTAAATATAAGTGACTCAAGCTGTGATTTTATATCGCCATGCGCGGTGATCATGGTTAAATCAACGCGCCCTTTCATTTTTTTATGCAGTGCGTGCGCAATACTTAATACTTGCTCAACTTGCGTTGCAATCGATACAACGGCATCACCGAGCTCACCTCGTATTTGCTCTTTTACTGTTTCAAATGCTTTTTCATCGCGTATATCGCCATGTTTCACTAATAAACTATCAACACCTGCGGCGATACAGTCATCAATTAAATCAGCTATTTTACCAAATGGATTAAAGTACAAACCCAGCTTTGCCTTATTCGGTAAGTTTTGTTGTAAGTACTTAATTGGCGACGGCACATTTAACAGTACTAAACGGCGCAAACCTTGTTGATGCGCTTGCTGCGCTTTTGCTTCACTATCAAAAAGCTCCACTGCAGCGGCTGATTTTTTATCCACCAGCGCAGGGTATGCTTTTATTTCGTATTGACCTTGTTTTTTAACATATGACGCTGGCAGCTCACCAAAGTCCCATTGTGTTAGGTCTGATTTTTCAATGCCTTTATCGGCTACTTTAGACAGTGTTTCGGTTACTTCACCTTGCAGCTCTGCTTTAAGTTTGGCTAAATCAAGTCCACGAGCAAGTAACTTATCGTGTTCATCACGTACTTCAAACTGCAATCGTAAATGCGGTGCAAGCGCGGTTAAATCCCACGCTTCTGCATCAACTCTCACACCTGTCATTCTTAATAAGCGCGTAGCTAAAGCATCAATTAAGCTACCTTGCATTGGCTCAATAGCTGCAAGTACTGCATCTGCGTAATTTGGTACTGGCACAAAATTACGGCGAAGCGATTTAGGCAATGACTTTATAAGCCCACTTATTAGCTCATGTCTAAATGCAGGTATATGCCAGTCAAAACCACTCTCTTGTACTTGATTTAAAAGTGCTACCGGTATTTGCACCGCAACACCATCAACCGCTTGTCCTGGGTCAAAATGATAAGCAAGCGGTAATATAATATTGTCTTGCTGCCATGTGTCAGGGTAGTCAAACTCAGTGATATTACTTGCACCATGCTGCATTAGCTCTTCACGGGTCATGTGTAAGTAATGTTTATTTTGTTGTTTTTGTGTTTTATACCATTTTAAAAATGCAGCGCGGTTATTAATTTCTTTGGGTATTTTTTTATCGTAAAACTCAAATAACGTTTGCTCATCAACTAAAATATCACGACGACGAGACTTATTTTCCAGTACTTGAATATCTTCAATAAGCTCACTGTTAAACGCTAAAAAGCCCTCGTTTAAGCCCAGCTCTTGCTCAACTAATGCAGTGCGTACAAAAAGCTCTCGGCTCACTTTAGGGTCAATATTGCTATAAACACAGCGGCGTTTATTTACAACAAGTAAGCCGTACAACGTTTGCTGCTCAAACGCGATTACCGCACCTGGTTTTTTCTCCCAGTGTGGCTCTGTGTAGCTACGTTTTACTAAATGCTGCGCTAATGGTTCTACCCAGTTAATGTCTATTTTTGCATTTGTGCGGGCATATAATTTACTGGTTTCTACCAGCTCCGCTGACATGATCCATTTAGGACTCTTTTTAAATAAACCTGAACCCGGAAAAATATGAAACTGACTATTACGTGCGCCTTTGTATATTTGCTTCTCATCTTTAAAGCCAATATGGCTCAGCATTCCGCTTAGTAACGCTTTATGAACAAGTTCGCCATCAGCCGCTTGGCTGGTTGCTTTCATGCCCATTTCGTTACACACAGTACTTATTTGATAAACAATATCTTGCCACTCACGCAGGCGCATATAGGCTAGGAAATCTTTTTGACACAGCTTTCTAAACTGGCCGTTAGTCAGCTCGCTTTGCTGCTCTTCTAAGTAATTCCATAAGTTCAAAAAAGCGATAAAGTCTGAATCTGGGTCGTCAAAGCGACCGTGTTTTTCGTTAGCTGCAGCACGTTTTTCTTGCGGGCGTTCGCGTGGATCTTGAATCGACAACGCCGCCACAATAACAATCACTTCACGCAATGCGCCAAGTTTGTGAGCTGTGAGCACCATTTTAGCTAAACGAGGGTCAACCGGTAATCGGCTGAGCTCTCTACCTGAAGCGGTTAAACTCGTTTTACTATCCCGTTTGTCTGGTTTTACTGCTTGTAGTTCTTCTAATAACGATAAACCATCACTTATATTACGGCTATCTGGTGCTTGCACAAACGGAAATTGCGCCATATCACCAAGCCCGAGTGCCAACATTTGCAAAATAACTGAGGCAAGATTAGTACGCAGTATTTCAGGGTCGGTAAACTCTGGGCGAGATAAAAAATCATCCTCAGAGTACAAGCGTATACAAATACCCGCTTCAACACGTCCACAACGACCCATACGCTGATTAGCACTTGCTTGCGATATAGGTTCTATTGGCAGGCGCTGAACTTTTGTACGATAACTGTAGCGGCTTATACGCGCAGTACCTGGATCTATGACATAACGAATACCCGGCACAGTTAGTGACGTTTCGGCTACGTTGGTCGATAAAATAATATGACGACGAGAATGTGGCGCAAATATACGGTTTTGCTCTGCGTTAGATAAGCGCGAGTAAAGTGGTAATACATCAGTGTGTTTTAAATTACGCTTGCTAAGTGCATCAGCGGTATCGCGTATTTCACGCTCACCGTTTAAAAATATCAGTATGTCGCCAGGACCTTCCGCGCACAGTTCGTCAACAGCATCAAAAATACCTTGTAGCTGATCGCCCTCGGCTTCCATATCTTCTTTATTAATATCGGCCGTTGGGTTGTAACGCACATCAACAGGGAAAGTACGACCCGATACTTCTATAATGGGCGCATCATCAAAATGCTTTGAAAAGCGCTCAGGATCGATGGTTGCAGACGTAATTATTATTTTTAAATCGGGACGTTTTGGAAGTAGGTTTTTTAAGTAACCTAAAATAAAGTCGATGTTTAAGCTACGCTCGTGCGCTTCATCTATAATTATGGTGTCGTATTGGTTTAAAAATCGATCTTGCTGAATTTCTGCCAGTAAAATACCGTCAGTCATGAGTTTAACGTACGTATTATTAGAAACCTGATCGCTAAAACGAATTTTAAAACCGACTTGCTGACCAAGTTCGCACTTCATTTCTTCAGCAATACGGTTAGCCACCGTTCGCGCTGCTAATCGGCGTGGTTGAGTATGGCCTATTAAGCCATCAACACCACGGCCAAGCTCTAAACACATTTTAGGTATTTGAGTTGTTTTACCTGAGCCCGTCTCACCTGCAATAATAACCACTTGGTTATTTGCAATGGCGTCTTTAATTGTTTCCTTTTTTTGACTTACTGGCAATTGCTCAGGGTAAGTCACTTTAGGAAGGCCCGCTAAGCGTTTATCACGTAATTCTTGGCTACGGGTTATATCAGCCGCTATTTTTTCAAGCGCGTTGGCATGCTTGTTTTCATCCGTTATTTTTTTTACGCCATGTAAGCGTTTTTTGAAAATGAATTGATCTTTTTTCAAGCACGTTTTTAGCTCGCCAAACAACTGACCTAGGTTTACCACCCGCATACCTTATAAAATTAGTTAAAGAGCCATAATTGTATCAAATTAAACGGCCGGGGTTAATCCTACAAAATGCATAACACGGGGTTGTTTGTTATATAAACGCTGCGATTCACCTAAACTGCGAATAATAAATCTATCTCAAGCAGTTATTTTCAGCGCTAACTGCACTGAAAATAACTGGCTAGCAAAAAATGAATTTAAATATCATTGTGGTTCAATAAGTTAGTAAATATCTTAACCAGAGTTGAGGTTAATTAAATTACTTTGGCTTATTCGTCGTTAAAAATGCCCACGTAGGTCGCTTGCGTATTCGATTTACTTGCCCGATACATGCCAGAGGTATTAAACGGCAAGCTAATATTCCCCTTAGTATCAATAATAATAACGCCACCAGTGCCACCAATTGGCTTAAGCACACCGTTTATAACTTCATCTCCAGCTTCAGCTATGGTTTTACCTTGATACTTAACACGCGCACATATATCGCTCGCTACGTTATAGCGAATAAAATATTCACCGTGCCCTGTTGCCGATACTGCGCACGATTCGTTTTCAGCAAATGTCCCAGCACCAATTACGGGCGCGTCACCTACACGGCCATAACGTTTTGCCGTCATACCACCTGTAGATGTACCTGCCGCTAAATTACCGTTTTTATCAAGCGCCACTGCGCCAACCGTGCCCATTTTGTAAGAGTTAGGCAATGCTTTGTGCGCGGCTTGGTACTCTTTAATGGTTGCTTTGGCTTTATCTAATTTTTGTTTTGCTTTTAAAAGCGCTTTGTAACGAGGCTCGGTATCAAATAAGTTATTTTCGACAAGTTCAACACCTTGCTCTTTAGCAAACTCCTCAGCGCCTTGCCCACTAAGCATTACGTGTACAGAGTTATCCATAACCAAACGCGCTAATTTAATCGGGCTCTCAATATGCTTTACACCCGCAACGGCGCCTGCTTCACGGTTTCGACCATCCATTATGGATGCATCAAGCTCATGCCCGCCATCGTAAGTGTATACCGCTCCACGCCCTGCATTAAAATAAGGCGATTGCTCTAATACTGTAATTGCCGCAGTTACCGCATCTAAACTTTCACCGCCTTGGTGCAATACTTTATAACCTGTCTCTACAGCCTCTGTTAATTTAGCGCGGTACTGCTTTTCTTGGGCGGGTGTAAAGCGTGCTTTTTCTATTGTCCCTGCCCCACCATGAATCGCAATGGCAAAAGGAGTCTCTGCAGCGAATACGCTATTACTTAAAGCAAAAAGGCTGCTCGCAAAAATTGCTAATAAGGGTGTTTTCATAATGAGTTCTTTTATGGGAAAGTTATAAACTAATGTGAATGGTTGCGGGCTTAATTTCAACTAAAGTGAGTTTAATCGCATAAAAAAAGCGCCTTAAGGCGCTTTTTAAAATTTTACGTGTTTGTAATACCAATTTTATTAAAAACATGATCATTCTAGCGTATTAAATAGCTCACTAACTACGTTGNAAAGCGCCTTAAGGCGCTTTTTAAAATTTTACGTGTTTGTAATACCAATTTTATTAAAAACATGATCATTCTAGCGTATTAAATAGCTCACTAACTACGTTGAAAATTATTTATATAGAACAACTATGTATCATAATTTTAGCCTTGTTATTGAGCCATTTTCTTATCGCTATAATAGATCACTAATTTAATGCAATTGGTATAATTAAGCTTGTTTAGCTTTTAAACGCGCTAAACGTGCTACTTGATGAGTAGACGTTAAGAAAGAATAAATTGGTGCTAAGTAACCACGTTTACGAAGCTCTAAGAAATCAGCATCGCTTAACTCGTTTAGCTTTTTCTCATCGATAAGGTAAATACCGTTGATGTCTTTTTTCTCGCCTTTAATGTCTACTGTAAGCGTTTGCGCAATTAGTAGCTCTTTATCAGCAAGGAATTTAGTGAACGCTTCTGTTACTTGAGAAAACTCAATAAAAGATACAAGCGCTTCTTTACGACGTTTTAGGTAATCTGTTTCTTCGCCATTTTCAAATAATGCATTACCTTCGTCTTCACCAACAAGCGCACTTGCTTCGTCAATTACGATACCGTATTGATCTTGATCTGGGTGTTTAACTAAGCCCAGTGGGTAACGAGTAGATGCCATAGGTGCAAATGCTGCAGTCCATTTACCATCTTCTACAAAAAGGTTTTCGCCTGGCTCTAAGCCAAACATAGCAACAGCTTGAAAAGTGCCGCTTTCGTTGTTTTTAACGAATGACATTGGAAACTCGTTTGCTACGCGTGCAAACTCATGTGCAACTACTGGCACTAAATGTTGAGTTTTCATGAATTCTACATTGATGCCGTTTTGAATTTTAGTGTTGGCATGTTTTTCGTTGTGTAAAGGCTGTACTTGTTGCTCCGCCATGTTACTGCTCCGTTTATTTTAATTTATATGTTTCATTGTTAATACCTTTAGGCTAATGCTTTTGAGCTAAAAAAGGAAGGGAAACTTTTATGACAACGGCCATGAAAAAATAAAATTTAACTAAATCTGAACGTTGCTAAAAAACATACAGCTCAAACTCATAAATTTTGTTCAAAAACAACACACTTCATGGTTGATTTTAATACAAACCAAAGTTATTCATTAACATTGGTTAACAGTTCAGGACTGTTTTTTTGCAGTGTTTAGGCTTAAATTTGAGCAAATAAAAAAGGCCGCTTATATAAGCGGCCTTTAAAAGTTAAATTAGCACCCAAATTAAGGCGCCCAATATACTTCAATATTTATACTTGGGTGATTAAGCACAGCGCGAAGTGGCATGTCATTAACATCGCCGCCCGCTTTTGCTTGCTTATAAACAGCGAGTTTTTCTTCACCGCTAATTAAAAGCTTAACCACTTTAGATTGCGCAATGGCATTTAACGTAAGCGTCATTCGCTCAGTAATACTACCCGTCACATCACTTTGTATCGCATTAATTGCACATACTGTTTGCTCAGTTGTTAAACCGTGCTCTAAACCTTCTGCATTTGGGAACAACGACGCTGTATGGCCATCTGGGCCCATGCCTAGAATAGTTACATCGTATGGCGCTTTTAGAGCACTGTAAGCGGCTTCACACACATCACTGCCTTGCTGCGCGGTTGCAGCATCGTTTTTCATGGTTATAAAATTTGCAGCACTGCCAAAATTTTGTAATAACGTGCTCTTAATAAATGCTTCGTTACTTTTTTCATGGCTTGGGTCTACCCAGCGTTCATCAACCATAGCAACATCAACATGTTGCCAATCTAAATCAAGCGTTGATAAATGCTTATAAGCTGGCGCAGGAGACGAGCCACCCGACACCATTAATACAGCACGGCCATCGTTTTTAATGCCATCACGTAGTGATTGCTCAAGCGTTGCAGAAAGCTCGGCTGTTAACGCGTCTTTATCGTCAAAAAATTTTTCAACTAGTGTTGCCATGCTTATACCTTATCGCCTGTGTTAAACCACACGTGGCTTTTTTCTGCCAATAGTTCATCAGCATCCTCAGGACCCCAGCTACCAGCACGGTAAAGTGCAGGCTTGCCTTTGTCTTGCCAACGGTCAATGATTGGATCAATCCATTTCCACGCTTGACGAACTTCATCACGGTGAATAAATAATGATGGGTTATTTGCAGCGGCATCAAGCATTAAACGCTTGTACGCATCTGAGTGAAAACCATTGCTGTAAGCTTGTGAAAGCTCAATATTCATTGTTACTGGCTCAAGTTGCATTTGAAGGTTATCAAGACGCTTAGACATAAGCGTTAGTTGAATTGTTTCCTCTGGTTGCAAACGAATAACAAGACGATTTGGCTCGATATTACCCACGTTATCTTCGTAGATATTGTGAGATACTTTTTTGTATTCAACCACAATTTCTGCACAGCGCTTAGCCATACGTTTACCCGTACGAAGGTAAAATGGAACACCCGCCCAGCGCCAGTTATCAATATGTGCACGAATAGCTACAAACGTTTCTGTTTTACTAGAACCTTCATTTAGCTCTTCTAAGTAACCCGGTACAATTTTACCGTTTAAGTCACCTGGTACGTATTGACCACGAACAATATTTTCATCAACATCACCACCTACTAGTGGGCGAAGTGCTTCTAATACTTTTAATTTTTCGTTACGAATACTGTTAGCGTTAAGTTTATTAGGCGACTCCATTGCAACTAAACAAAGTAGTTGTAATAAATGGTTTTGAACCATGTCACGAAGTGCACCGGCTTTATCGTAAAAACCAGCACGGCTTTCAAGACCAACAGTTTCTGATAAGCTAATTTGGATGTTATCAATAGATTTAGCATCCCACATATTTTCAAACAATGAGTTTGAAAAACGTAGCGCCATTAAGTTTTGTACTGTTTCTTTACCTAAGTAATGGTCAATACGGAAAATTTGCTCTTCATTAAAAAATTCCGCAATTTTTCCATTAATTGCTTCAGCAGAATCACCGCAATAACCAATAGGCTTTTCAACAACAACGCGTGATGTAGGTGTAATTAAACCTTTAGTCGATAATATTTCACAACATGTGCCGTAAACAGCAGGTGGAAGCGATAAATAAAACACGCGAGACTTAGTGCTTTCGTGCTCATCTAAAATGCCTTTTAGCACATCCCAGTTGTCATCTGCTTCTGTAACATTACTTACCACTGGCACTAAAAAAGTAGAAAATGCTTTCCAATCTTTAGCGTTAAACTCACCTTTGCTTAAAAATTCTTGTAATGCTTTATGCGCTGTTTCTATGTATTCAGCACGTTTCGATTCTTCGCGCACTGTTGGTAGGATACGTGAGCCTTCAGGTAAGTTACCTTCTTGATATGCTCTGTACATTGCAGGTAGCAATTTGCGTAACGCAAGATCACCACCGCCCCCAAAAATTATAATATCAAAAGGATTAAGCATAGTTACTCTCTACGTTGTGATACCCAGTACACTTTATAAATGCGCGGGTATGCCTATTTATTGCTAGATTAGATGGCTTTTATAGCTGTATTTAAATAAAAGCCTGCTGAATTGTTCTGTATCGATGATTTATTATTATTTTTATCATTGCGCTTATTAAATGAGCCTTAGGGGCCCTGTATCTCCTCTCACAAAAATACAGACCCTAAGCACTCCAGCGCTACCCGTTCAAAGGTACTCGGTTTACTTACTTACGTAAGCGAATTTTTTACTGCGTACGGTTTTGTTTGTAGTACGCCATTAAGCCGTTTGTAGAACTATCATGAGCGTGTTTAACGCTTTCATCAGTGAGTTCACTCTCAATTTTAGATGCTAAACCTTTACCCAGTTCTACACCCCATTGGTCAAACGAACATATTTCTAAAATAATGCCTTGGCAAAATATCTTATGCTCATACAGTGCAATTAAACGGCCCACTGTTTTAGCATCTACTGTATCTAATAGCATAGACGTTGTAGGACGATTGCCTTGATGAATTTTATGATTTAATAACTCATCAATCTCTGCTTGCGATTTACCCTTAGCGGTTAAATCAGCAGTAACTTGCGTTGCATCTACACCACTCATCATCGCTTCTGTTTGTGCAAAGAAGTTTGATAATAAAATATCGTGATGCTTATCAACATTCACTTGTGGCTTAACTGATGCAATAAAATCTGCAGGTACAATTACATTACCTTGGTGTAAACACTGATAAAACGCGTGCTGACCATTAATACCCGTCATGCCCCAAATAATTGGAACTGTAGTATAAGGTACCGTTTCGCCTGCAAAGTTAACGTGTTTACCGTTACTTTCCATTTCGCCTTGCTGTAAATAAGCAGGCAACATATGCAGTGCTTGATCGTACGGTAATATAGCTTGCGCTGTGTAGCCTAAAAAGCTCGTATTCCATACACTAAGCAATGCCATAATTAATGGTATATTTTGCTCAAACGGCGCAGATTTAAAGTGCTCGTCTATTTCAAACGCGCCTTCTAAAATTGCTTCAAAGGCGTCGTAGCCTAAATATAAAGCAATTGGTAAGCCTATCGCACTCCAAAGTGAAAAGCGACCGCCAACCCAATCCCACATAGTGAATACGTTTTCGTCGCTGATACCAAAAGCTGCCGTTTTTTCTAAATTTGTACTTACTGCAACAAAGTGTTTTGCAATTGTACTTTCATCTTTTGTTGTTTGTAAAAACCAATCAACCGCTGTTTTAGCGTTTGTCATAGTTTCTGACGTAGTAAATGTTTTTGACGAAATAACAAATAATGTTGTTTCAGGGTCAATGGCTTTCAATATAGACGAAATTTGTACACCGTCAGCATTAGATACGTAATGAACATTTAACGTATCATCAGCAAGTGCTTTTAATGCCTCGGTTGCCATTTGTGGGCCAAGGTTAGAACCACCTACACCAATACTTACAACATCTTTTACCGCTTTACCGGTATAGCCTAACCATTTACCGCTACGAACTTTTTCTACAAACACTTTAATTTTAGCTAATTCGTTATCTACGGCTTGTGTTACGTTTTCGCCATCCACTATTAATGGAGTGTGAGCGCGATTACGAAGTGCCGTATGTAGTACTGAGCGATCCTCGGTGATATTTATTTTTTCACCGCTAAACATTTTATCGCGCCACGATGCAATATCGCATTCTTTAGCAAGCGACATTAAGTTAGCATAAACATCGTTATCAATAAGTTGCTTAGAATAGTCGAATAATACGCCTGGTACTTGAGTCGAAAACTGAGAAAAGCGCGTGTCATCTTGTGCAAATAACGTTTTTAGATGTGTTTGTTTCATCTTAGCTGCACTTTGTTCTAGTGCTTGCCAACTTGCTAGTTGCGTTCGGTTAGACATGGAAATATCCTCTAGTTTTTTCAATCAATTGATTTAAAAATGTTTTTTATAAAAGCAAAACTCTTAACACTGCTTATTTACACTAAAATAAAGCGCCGATAGTATAACTAAAAATGCAAAAAAAGTGCTGTTTTTATAATTTTAGATGCCGATGATAACGCAATTTTTAGCTTTTGACACCGGTATCATAAAAATTTTATAAATTAATTTACCCGCAATTTTAAAGGCAACGGGATAGCTTAATCAATCAAAATGAAATATTAATGAATTTTTATCAGCACAATAATTACTTTTTATAGTTATTCACTAATTATTAGGGCCTGTTTATCTTTCGAAGTTAAATTTGCAGCAGTGTGTTTGGCATTTAGGCAAGGCAGAGCCTATGTAGTGTGGTTATTCCCCATAAATAGGCGATAACGTGGAATAAATGCCAAACATGCGCTGCCCGAAGGGTTCTGCCTAGGGGCAGTTTACTCTTTGTTACTCGGTTTTTACTTAGCCCACTAGGTTACAAACCTCACGCCGCGATTAAATAGCCCCTAGATTGAACAAATTTTAATCCTGAAAGGTCAACAGGCCCTAGGGCTTGTTTACCTTGCGAGCAAATAAACCTTAAAAACAAAAAAATCGGCCCTAAAGCCGATTTTGTATAAATTACAATCTTTGTTTAATTACTAAGCGCTAACCCGCCACTTAGGTTATAAACCGTTTTGTATCCTAGTTGCATTAAATTAGTTGCAGCAATTTTTGAGCGGTTACCACTACGGCATAATAAAATGTACTTGTTATTTTTGTTTAATTGCCCTTCAAATACCGCATTTGCCATTCTGCTAAGTGGTATATTTAATGTTTTTTCATCTAGCGTATTAAATAACTGAGCAACATTATTTGCTCCATGCTCATACGGCTCCCGAGTATCTATTAAATATGTATCGCTGGTGTTTAACATTACTTTAGCGTCATCAAAATTTAATTGCTGTGTATCAACCTCAGGTAACGCATTTACATAACCACACAATTGCGTATTATCTACTTGTTTTGAAGCGTCGTACTGCTGTTTTTGTATTGCAAATTCATCAACTGAAATACTGCCGCTCACTAACGCATCAAGAAGTGGCGTTTGGTTTTGCTGTACAGCCCAGTTCATGGCAAAACATTGTTGGTAATCGTGCCCTGAGCAAATAATGCTGGTGCTATTAAGTTGCTCGCTCATTGCTAAAATAGAGCGTGCCATTGCTTTTGCATCGCCGCCTATAAGCGATGTATTGCCAAGCCCTGCAGGCAGTATTAAATCACCACAAAAACAGTAACGCGTTTCGCCATTACTGTTTTTTAATAAATAACTTACACTTTCTTTGCTGTGCCCAGGTGTAACTACTTTTTCAAGTACGTCGTTTGCCAAGTTAATACTTGCTGTATTTAGCGGCCAACCTAAAGCATCAACCTCACCTTTTATAACTCTTGATGCAAGAACGCTGGTTAGTAAATTAGTCGCTGACTCTCGCTCTTGATGCAGATGAGTATTAAGCACCGCCGATATAGTTAAGTTTTGTGTATTAGCTATTTTTTCAAAGCGCGGAATAAGCTCAATAATAGGGTCAATTATTACAGCGTGTTTATCATCGCTCACATAAAGCCAACTACACGCACCTTGGTGCCTAAATTGAGTAAGGCCCAGTGCGCATACTTCTTGTTGTGGTGTGGTGCTGTCAGATACGATTAAACAGTTTGCCTGTAGTATTGCTTTAAGAGCGCGAATACGCACACAAGCATCATCAATATCGTGTTGTGTTGCAGCAGGTCCAAACGATAGCCTGATCGCGTTTTCGCTTTGCCACTTACTTGCACCCATTGCATCTAAAACAAAACTTGTTGATGCGCCTGTACTACAAGCCGAACCACCACTTACGCGAATGCCCGCAGCGTCAAATAAATCAATCACTTCTTTGCTCGTTAAATCGTTAACAGCAAAGTTAAGTGTGGTAGGCACGCTATAAGCAAAATCATGATTGAATGTAATATCGCCAAAGGTGTCTTTTATCGCGCTTTGTAACTGGCTTCGATAAGAGTTAAGTATGCTAATTGGTTTAAATGTATCGTCTGATTTATCAAGCAACATACTAAATAGCTTATTTAACCCTGCAATACCGGGTAGATTTTCGGTGCCTGAGCGCATTCCACTTTCTTGACCGCCACCCGCTATAAAAGGTGTGTACGCACTGCCACTACGAATATATAAAAAGCCAATACCTTTAGGTGCATAAAGCTTATGCCCCGAAAAAGGTGCGTAGTCTATTGTTGTATCACTCAGCGCGAGCGCTTGTTTACCGAGCGCCTGCACGCAATCCACCATCCAAGATACATTTTTATTACGGCTACGAATTACCTGCTCAATAGCAGGTAAATCTTGATATACACCGGTTTCGTTATTAACGGCCATAGTGCAAATCATCAAAGCGTTATCTATATTTTTAGCTATAAAATCTAAATCTAAAATACCGTTACTATCAACCGGAATAGCAAGCACCTCAGCATTAACGTCAAGTACGCTATTCCAGTGCTTAAGTGTATTTGGCACCGCTTTGTGCTCAGTAGCGCCATATAACAATACAGGGTTTTTAATTGGGTGTTTTTTAGCATCAATTAGCGTAGAAACCACCGCAGTTTGAATGCCTTCTGTTGCGCCAGAGGTAAATAAAATATCGCCATTACTTGCGCCAATAACTGTGTGTGCTTTTTGACGTGTTTGTTCTAATAAATGCTTGGCTTGAATACCTGTGATGTGCGGACTTGAAGGATTACCAAAACATATTTGCATGGTATGAGAAACAACATCAGCTATACAAGGCAACACAGGGGTCGTTGCGTTTGCATCAAGGTAAACTTGTTTTACTGGCTCATCGTGCAATAAAAACTCAGACATTAAAAAACGCACCTTATTACTAAAAAATATATCTTATTACCAATAGTACATAAATTTACAGGTAATGAGTAATAATCAATTAGCACTAGAGGTGCGTTTACTATGCTTTTTTAGACTAAAAGTCTGTTTACTTAACTATTCACTGACCTCTTTACTTATCTCTTCATGCGTTGACGACCAAGCTGTTATTAGCGCTTTTACTAATGAAGCCAACGGGATGGCAAAAAATACGCCCCAAAATCCCCATAAGCCACCAAAAAATAATACCGCGACAATTATAAATACCGGATTTAAATCAACCGCCTCAGAAAACAGCAGTGGTACAAGTACGTTGCCATCAAGCGCCTGAATAATTCCGTAAATAATTAAAATGGTCCAAAACTGTGTTTCTAATCCAAACTGAAATAGCGCAACTGCCGCTACCGGAATAGTGACGAGTGCTGCGCCAATAAATGGAATTAATACCGACAAGCCAACAAGCACACCAAGTAGTGCGGCGTAGCGTAAATCTAAAACAGTAAATGCAATAAAAGACACACCACCAACAATTAAAATTTCAAACACTTTCCCGCGAATGTAATTCATAATTTGTTGATTCATTTCGTGCCACACTTGCAAAATTAAGCGTCGTTGCTGCGGGATCAGTTTAGCAATGCTCCCCGTTAGCTCCAGCTTATCTTTAAGCATAAAAAACACCAGTAACGGCACAAGTACTAAATATATAAGCCACGCAACAACATCTTTTAATGACGTAAGTGAAAACGACAATACAGTTTGACCAAACTCAATGATTTTAGCTTCTACCGTTGCAACAATAGCTTGTACTTGATCTATGTTAATTAAACTTGGGTATTGTTCAGGTAAAGCCATTAAATAAGACTTCCCTTGCTCTAACATATGCGGGGTTTCTTGCACTAAATTACTGGTTTGCTTCCAAAGCACTGGGCCAATAACCAAAATAAGGGTGAGCATAATGCTAATAAATATCAACATTACAATAATCGTTGCAGTAAAACGTTTTAAGCCAACGCGCTCTAAATGAACAACCGGCCAATCAAGTAAATAAGCAATTACCAATGCCACAAGCACAGGAACAATTAACGAGCCAAAAAAGTAAAGTAAGGCCACTGAGGCCAATAATAAAAATAATAAGGTAGACGAGTGAGGATCCGAGAACTTCCTTTCGTACCATGTTTTTACGTATTCAAACATGTAATGGCTCCACTAATAACAACCCACGTTGTTTATCAAAATTGTAACTATAAGCATTTTTTTTCAAAAAACGTTCAATATCGTTCGCACTTTCACCTTTATTAAGACTAAAAGTGATACGTTGTTTTGAAGATTGCGCACTTCGTAGCGCAAGTTTAAACTGCACAAATTGCTGAGGGCATTTAAACTCTTTTAAATCGCGCTCTACCATAACTACTTTATCCGTATAGTAAATGAATAATAAGTCGCATATTTACGGTCAATATACTTATATACCCAAACCATTGTAACTTTTTGTTAAAACAATACCTGCAATAGTTTATCCTTATAACATAACTAGCAGTAAGGATAAGTTAATGCCTGGCACGCATAATAAAGCGCAACTACCCAGTAATCCAACACTCAAAGAGATTAATTGGTTTAAAAAGCAAATTAACTGGGGCGAACTACCTCCTTTTTATCACCTTGTTGCCTCATCAATAAGCGAATCTGAAGGGATTTTAGATCATGGATTCGATAATGCAGTTAAACAACTTATAGATAAACGCAATTGGAACTTAGATTTATTAGAAGGCCATGAAGACAGCCTTGGTGTAATACACACCAAACATAAGCCACGTATTGCGCTGCACCAAGTTTTTACCGACAGAGGCTTTGAGCTATGGGCACAGCCTTATGCTAAAGATGTTATTGTTGACCAATACATAAAAAATAATCGCTTTATGGAGTTTAGAGTGTGGGATCCACATTCAATGAAAAACCTGATCAGAATAAGTCAGTTACATAAGTTTATTGGCTTTTATTTTGAACGGGGCGACAAAGCAGATAAAGCCATTATTTTACATGCACATAAAGTAGTACATAAAATTATTACTTTTTTGCAGCGAGAATTGAACGTTGTAAAGCTTGATGGAGTCACAATAAAAGAACTATACCAATTGTGCGAAAAAGACAGCCGTGCAAGCAGTGACGAAATAGACATAGCCAAAATTGCAATTGGCGAACAAATTAACAAGGAATAAAATGCAGCTAAAATCAGCATTTATCACTTTATGCAGTGCCGCGCTTACGTTTAGCTTATTAGTAAGCGAACCTTTAAAAGCGCAAACCAATTTTACACTTCCTGATTTAGGAACATCTGCATTACAAGCACTGCCACTTGAAAAAGAACAAGCTATTGGCGAAGTAATGATGATGCAAATACGAGGTTCATCGCCAGTTATAAACGACCCTGTGCTAGATGAATACCTCACGACTATTGGCCGTAAACTTGTTGCTAATGCTAACGATGTACGTTTTCCGTTTTCGTTTTTTTGGATAAATAACTCAGAAATAAATGCGTTTGCATTTTATGGCGGGCATGTAGGTGTACACACCGGGTTAATAGCTCAAGCCGATAACGAGAGCCAGTTTGCTTCGGTACTTGGTCACGAAATTGCTCACGTAACACAGCGCCACTTAGCACGTAGAATACAGCAGCAACAAGATAACAGCGCGCTGACCATTGCCGGTATGATTGCAGGTATATTAGCAACCGTTGTTGCACCCGACGCGGGTATTGCCATTATATCTGCCAGCCAAACACAATCTGCTTTTAGTCAGTTAACGCATAGCCGCTCAGCTGAGCAAGAAGCTGACCGTATAGGCATGCAAACACTTAATAATGCAGGATTTGATCCCCGTGCATCGAGTGAGTTTTTAACTAAACTTGCAGCGCAAATTCGCTATAAATACAAGCCACCAGCATTTTTGCTAACTCACCCATTACCAGAGAGCCGAGTATCTGATGTACGTTTGCGTGCAGAGCAATTTCCTGTGCGCCTTATGAATGCGAGCCTTGAGTTTAATTTAGCAAAAAGTCGAGTGCTTGCCCGCTATGACAACAAACCAGAAAACGCAGAAGATCTATTTAGAAAGCTACTGCGCGAAAACACCTACAACAACACTGCATTAAAGTATGGCTTAGCCATAAGCTTGCTTGATCAAAAAAAGCTTGATGAAGCAGCACCAATATTAGACGAGCTTTTAAAAAACGATCCTAAAAACTTATTTTATATAGATACCCATACCGATTTACTTATTGCACAAAAAAAGGCAGACGAAGCCGTTAAGTTTTTAGCGGATTTAAATCAGTATCGCCCTAATAATCAGGTAATTACACTTAACTATGCCAACTCAGCACTTGAAGCTGAGCAATATGAGCTTGCTGAAAATATTTTAAAGAGTTTTTTACTCGAAAAGCCAGATCATAACTTAGGCAAACA
The DNA here is from genome assembly GCF_011378685.1 of Pseudoalteromonas sp. C8. Lineage (NCBI taxonomy): Bacteria > Pseudomonadati > Pseudomonadota > Gammaproteobacteria > Alteromonadales > Pseudoalteromonadaceae > Pseudoalteromonas > Pseudoalteromonas sp. C8. The sequence continues at coordinate 9,452 of NZ_WTKT01000029.1, read as the reverse complement.
ACTCCTTGCTGATGCGTATAAAAAACAAGATAAATTAGCCTCTTATCACGAAGCTAACGCCGATGTATTAGCGCAATATGGTGCTTATTTAAAAGCCGCAGACGAAGTACAAAAAGCACTAAACTTTGTAGAGCCTACTCAACTTGTAAAGCAACAACGTTTAAAAGCACTACTTACCCAGTATCGACTTTTACAAAAAGAGCTTGCAAGACTTTAAGTCTGCAAGCGCTTACCCTAAAATAGACGCAATTCACACTTTGGAATCATTTTATGTCTGTTACTATTTACCACAACCCACGTTGTTCTAAATCACGCGAAACGCTAGCACTACTGCAAAGTAAAGCAATAGAGCCAAGTGTTGTAGAGTATTTAAAAACGCCTCTTACACACGAGCAAATTTCAACGCTTGTAATCCAACTTGGTTTTTCATCCGTACGTGAATTAATGCGCACAAAAGAAGATGACTACAAAGCGCTTAATTTAAAAGATGAAAGCAGTGAATCAGCATTAATAGATGCCATGGTACAAAATCCAAAACTAATTGAACGCCCTATTGTAGTGAATAACAATAAAGCAGCGATTGGTCGTCCACCAGAAAACGTACTAAGCGTTTTATAATGAGTGCAACCATAGTGGTGCTTTATCACTCAAGCCATGGCTCAGTTGAAGCAATGGCTCATGAAATAGCAGAGTCGATAGAGCAACAAGGTGCTACAGCACTGCTTCGCACCTTTGTGGCTAAAAATGCGCACGACATTGTGATCACCAAAGATGATTTAATAAATTGCGATGGTTTAGCATTTGGTACACCAACCCGATTTGGCATGATGGCCTCTCAAGCTAAAAGCTTTTGGGAAACCACCAGCGACTTATGGTTAAAAGGTCAGTTAATAGATAAGCCAGCGTGTGTGTTTTCGTCATCAAGCAGTATGCATGGTGGAAATGAAGCAACCTTACTTAACTTATCTCTGCCACTATTACACCACGGTATGATGCTACTGGGCGTGCCTTACGATGTGCCAGAATTACTTGCAACGCAATCAGGAGGCACACCTTATGGTGCAACTCACGTTGCCGGAAGTGCTAACAGTGCACAGCTAAGCAAAGACGAAATTAAAATATGCCAAAGCGTTGGTAAACGCCTTACTCACATTGCGAGAAAACTTAAATGAATACAGCTGACAACCCAGCTAAAAAGCCGATTACAGTAAAATTCCAGCGCACCGCACTCTTTGGCTACATTGGATTATTTATTTTAATGCCACTGTGGATGTATGTGGTCCCCCCTCAAGAAGGCCCTCTTGATGTGGTGTCGCTTTTTCTGCCTATCATTCCGTTATTACTGCCCCTTAGAGGCATAATAAAAGACTACACTTATACTTACGCGTGGGCTAACTTTATTGTAATGCTGTATTTTATACATGGGCTTACAATGTTGTGGGTTGCACCCGATGAGTTAATTTGGGTATTGCTAGAGCTTGTATTTGCCTCTGCTATGTTTATTGGTTGTACGTATTATGCAAGGCATCGCGGACAAGAACTGGGATTGAAAATTCGTAAGCTCAAAGAAGAACTAGCTGAAGAAAAAGCAGCAAATGAGCACGGTGAATAAACCCGTTATCTATACCAGTTAGGTTATCCATAACGAGCTGAAAATATAAAAAACGCGCTTAAATTGCTTTAAGCGCGTTTTTTATTAACTTTTTATAGTGCAAAAGGTAACTAAACCAAATCACTCAAAGCAGCTAGCACCACAATACTCGCCAGCCCTATTTGAGCTATTAAGCTAATAAACGAAAAGCCCCTGAGCACAAACAAGCCCCAAGGGTGTTTAATATGCGGATATAACGCGCAGCGCTTTAAAGTAGTTGCAAAGAAAAAACAAATCACCGCTACCATTGTTAAACCAAGCGTCAGCTCACTTTTAATGGAGAGTGTTTCATCAAAAAAGAAGAACAACTGCAAAGGCAGCAATATAGTGACAATAGCGTGCAGCACATGTACTTTTTTAATTCGATCAAACTGCCCTTCTGGCGAAAGCTCTTTAATACCAAAGTCACGCTCTAAGCATTTAACTAAGTTATTAGCTTTAATACTAACCGCCAAACGGTAACAACTTAAACCTTCTTTATTGCGCGCTCTAAAGTTATAGCCCGCTTTAATAAGCAACACCATTAACGATTCATTTTTAGCAAATACAGCGTAATGAAGTGCTGTGTTACCTAAATTATCAACCGCTTTTTTGTCTTGCTTTGCAAGTAGCGTTTCAACCACATTTACAAAGCCTTTTTCGGCGGCCCACATAAAAGCTGTTTTATTGTTTTCATCAGCAAGAACACCTGTAGCGCCTTGCTCAATAAAACGCATTGCCATTGTTTGCTTGGCTGTTTTTTTACGTAGGTGCGTTAATAATGCTTTTTCTAGCAGTACAACAGAGTCAACATCAGGAGAAACCTGTGTAAGCAACGTAAAATAGTCTTTACCCGCTGCTACTTTTTCGCTGGCAAGTTCAGAAAGAGTATCTAAATCAGCAATAGACTCTGGAATAAACGCACTTAAGCGCTCTCTAAAATCAACTTCTTTCCAAAGGGCTAATGTATCTTTTGCCGAAAGTTTACTTTTATTATTTAGCGCATGCTCAATTAACGTGAAATAGCGTTTACTAAAAAACAAATCGACTAAAGACAGTGGCGTATCTATGGTATTTTGTGCAGCCACACTTGCGTATTTTTCAAGGCGCTGGCATAGCATAAGCACTAAGCTTTCAGGGGTGTATTCATTATCGTAGTAATGGCTTTTAACCGCACTAATATACGCTTGTGCGTCTTCGTCATATTCAGAGATATGTTGAAAGTAACATTCTTCAAATGGTTCTAGTGGGGTTAGCCATGCCAAATAATAAATAGGCGGTAACACGGTGGTGCATACACCATCGTCTTCATTTGTAGAACGACAAGCAGGCCAAGCTTCCAAAGCATCTAAAATAAAGGCACCGTTTTGTTCTACCAGTCCTTTAATAAGTAATGGGTATTCCTTTGGCCAAATCAGTACATTTTCCATTAAAACAACACAACTCCAGTGTGGCTTGGGGGTGGTAAGTTATATCAGTTTTTAGCTGACACCACGCTTAATCAAAGTGTCGATATTCTAGCACACCTTTGTTTTGCTGCTAGCGCAAAATTACGCAATAACAACAATCCTTTACTTACAAATATAAAAACGGCCAAGTACATAAGTAATTGGCCGTTTTTGAGGTTGGAGTTGGGCTTAATCAGAGCCAGACAAATAGTCTATTTACTTTTTAACTCGCTAATAACTTGATCTAAACCCACTTCAGAAATGCGTTGAATAATCTCTTTTTGCTTAGCACTTAATAGTGAAATGCCTTCGGCAACAATATCGTATACTTTCCACTCATCATTTTTACCTAAACGAAGCTTAAAACTTAAGTCGATTGTAGGCGCATTTGGCTCAATAATTTGTGTATTAACTGTTGCGTACTCAGAGTCACTTTTTGCGTTATTACGCTCAAATACTACTTTTTGACCTGTGTACTTCATTAGTGCACCAGCGTATGTGCCTGTTAAGTAATGCTCTACTGCATCTATAAATTGAACAGCCTGCTCGCGCTCAATGCCTTTAATGTGTTTACCTAATAATTTAAACGACACAAACTTAACATCAATATGTGGCATTAAACGTTTTTCAACAATGGCAGCCATCGCTTCTTTGCTTGCTGTGCCTTTTGAATTTACTTGGCCAATGTCTGCAAATAGCTTATCGGCTACTGATTCAAGTAACTGATCTGGCGATTGCTGAGTTTGTGCAAATAACGAACTACTAAAAAAAGCAGTGGCTAAAACGAATAGTTTAAAGAGTTTCATAATTGTATATGTCTGTGTGATTAAGATGGCTGTAATTTACGCGAACTATACGCAATAAAAAAGGCACAAATAAGCAACTTATTAATGCCCAAATCGCACCAATAAAATAACTAAAATAAATTCAAGCAGTTAGAAACCTCCATTAACAGCTCATATACAACCGGCATTTTGTCCTCATTGTAATTGTTAATAGGTCGCCCTTATCATTTAGTTATCACTTGAATCAGACAAACATTTGGCACCTATGAAAACGTCACTTAAAACACTTATTATCTCTTTTGCATTAGTAGTTTCACTTTTTGGCAAACTTGCTTTTGCTCAATCGAACCATGGTTATGCTGTTGATTTTCTCAAAGGCGAAGGTAACGTAAACGGCGTTAAGCTTGCGTATCAGTATCATGCACCTAGTATGCAAAACCTTATTGGCGATGCTCGCTTTTACTTTGAAACCAGCGTAAACATGTGGGAATACCGCCACGGCGATGAAACACAATCAAACCTAGTACTTGCTATGTCACCTGTGCTGCAATTTCCTGCCTTTAGTTTTAACAACACCCCATTTTATGTAGAAGCAGGAATTGGTGTATCACTGATTGATGAGACGCAGTTTGCCGGTAAAAACATAAGTACTCACTACCAGTTTGAAGACCGTATAGGCCTTGTTGCCGACTTTGGTCATACTAACGTTGCCCTTAGAGTTATTCACTATTCAAACGCAGGCTTTAAAGAGCCAAACCCAGGGCTTAACTTTTTAACGCTTTCGGTAGCTAGACGCTTTTAACGTTATTGATTGTGTTTAAAGTTATTGATTATGTTTTGAGTAATTTAATTGCTGTTATAGCGTAAAACGGTCACACTTAAACGTACTAAATATTAAGTGATACTGCGATGCAAACTTGGCATATTGTAATTATTGTCGCCGTTGTTTTTGCTATTGTCATTGGTAATATTGCGCTGATTAGACTCTCTGCAAAAACGGAGTTTAAAAAGCCCAACGCCAATATTAAAAATACAACAGACACAAAAAAGCCCTGATTAATCAGGGCTTTTTTAACAATACCGATTCGCTTAATTATATTTTCGTTAATTTAGCCTACTAACCAATGCGCCATTAGCGCAATAACAGGTAAAGTAATTAGCGTTCGCAAAATAAATATAATAAACAACTCTAAAATATTTACCGGTATTTTACTGCCAAGTAAAAGTGCGCCCACCTCAGACATATAAATAAGCTGAGTTACACTCATTGCGGCAATAATAAAGCGCGTTACATCACTTTCGATTGTACCTGCTGCTAATATTGACGGAATAAACATATCAGCAAAACCAACCATAATAGTTTGCGACGCTGCTGCCGCTTCGGGTACTTGTAATAACTCTAAAAATGGCACAAACGGCATACCTAAATACTGAAATATAGGCGTATGCTCAGCAATAATCAGTGCAAATGTACCTACTGCCATAACCACAGGCAATACACCAAACACCATATCAAGCGCGTTATGTAAGCCCTCTTTTATAGTACCTTTAACACCCGTTGAGTTATCTGCTTTAGCTAATGCAACATCTAAAGAATGACCAAATAAAGTTTTATGACCCGGAATTGTTTCAGCGTCTCTATCTGGCTCGGTGCCATCAATCAATAAATCTTTTTTAAAACGCAGTGGCGGTAATCGCGGCACAATAATAGCGGCAACAATACCGGCTAAACATACCGTTGCGTAAAACGGTGCAAATAGGTATTCAAGTTTAACTTGCCCAAGCACCACTAAACTAAACGTAATTGAAACCGCTGAAAACGTAGTACCAATAATAGCCGCTTCGCGTTGTGTATAGTGCTTTTGATCGTACTGCCTTGCAGTCATCAAAATACCCACACTACCATCACCTAACCACGATGCAGTACAGTCAACCGCGCTTCTACCAGGTACACCAAATACAGGGCGCATTACTTTAGTCATTAACGTACCAGCAAGCTCTAGTAGACCAAAGTTAATTAGTAGCGGCAGTAATAAGCCCGCTAAAATAAATACCGAAAACAACACTGGCAGTAAGTCATTTAATACCAGCGCGCCAGTATTGGCCGAGGTAATCATCTCGCTGCCTAGACTTAAGTACGTCATTAAACCAAACGCCATACCAAATAAGCGCACCACCAGCCACGTCCAGCTCACATCAAATAAATGCTTTAACAAAGGTGAGTTACATATAGCGGCGGGTTTAAACACTTTAGTAATTACAGAAATAACCCCTGTAATACAAATAATGAGAGTAATAATTGCTTGAGCAGAGCCAAGCATCATTGCTTGAACCGCTTTTGCCATAACGGCAATAGGAATGGTCATCCCTTGCGAGGTACTAATGGGTGTCATAAATAAAAACACACCAATTAACGAAGGAACCAAAAAAGTAAACCAAGTGCGCCACGTGTAGTGTGAACGATGAGGTAGCTGAGACATATTTATTAACCTATAAAAACCACAAAAAGAGCATATCGCTCTTTTTGTGGTAAAACTTATTATTATTTAAATTTTAATGCCGCGCTGAATGAGTGCTGCTTCTAATGCTTGTTGTAAACCATTCATAGTACCTGGCTCAAGCGTTTCGCCTTTGTCATCCATCCACGTTAAGCTAGTACCGCCTTCTTTAGTTTTACTTACTAAAATTTGGTATTGGCCTTCATCAATAGGTAGTTGAGCTACGTCATCACCCCAAATTGAATCCCAAACACTTGTTTCTGGTTTAGTGTAATCAGCAGTAATTAAGCCCGTATCTGGGTTAATTTCAACAATAGTGAACGACAAGCGCTCTAAAAACCCAGAGAAACGGTCAAACACAGCTTCGTAAGATTGCTCAGTTACAAGTGCTGCATTACCTTTGTTATCAAAGCCCATTTCAAGAGAAATAATACCTTGGCGTTTACGCATATCAACTTCAAGTTGACGGTAACGGTAATCAAACTCGCTCACTACTTGGTTAAGCGCACGTACTTCTAACTGCTGCTTTAACAAATCAGTTAGCGTATGGTCGCCTTTAAAATCTATCAGCTCTACACGTAAAGACGCAGTACGCTGATGTGACTTTTCTTCAATAGTGAATCTAAATTTTTCTAAGTCATCGTTAACTTCATCGCCCCACCACCAAAAACCTTCTTCGGTTTTAATGATTGAGTACCAATCAGTTTCAATAGTACCTAGTAGCTTGTCTTCTTTAGTGGTTCCTGCATTGTTATCAGCGAGGACTGATTGAATCGTGTCCCAAAGAAATTCATCTAAATCAGCAATGCCATCGTTTTTATCAAAATAAATACGCGCTTGTTTATCTGTCTCTTCTACCCAACTGCCTTTAGCAATTGTTAATACTTGTGCCGGTGGGCGGTAATTTGTAGCTTCAGGATTGTTGTCGTATTGACCTACATCCATTTTATAAACTGGGTCTTGAGCTGGTTGAGATAACGACGTTGGTGCTTTTACAGGCTCATGTGTACGATAGTTACGTTCGTCATGTGCCTTATTAATAAATACACTACACCCTGATAAACTTACCAATACACTTACTGCAAGTGCTTTTGGGATCCAATACTGCACAGATATTTCTCCTTAGCATACCCTTTAATTGTTTTAACAAATATATGAGTGGGTAATGCCGATTTGGTTCAGTGTAAAATCAATATTAACTTTACATTTATTATTTGGCTGCCTAAATGCAATAAAGTTCAGCACTTCAACTTAGCAATAAAACTAAGCGCAAATAAGCAAATTTTAGCTATGGTACTTTCCCGTGCCAGTAAAAACAAGAAACACCGCACTTTAAAAGCGCTTAATTAGCGTGTGCTGTAGTTTAGAGCCCTTTTTGTGTTAAACTTCGCCGCCGTGCAACTTCTCGTGTGTATTTTTGGTGTTGCCAACTCGGTTGATATAATCCAAGTAACAAGGTATTTGAACTCATGACTGCATTTTCAAATCATCAAATTGTTTTAACAGCGATTGGCGAAGACAGACCCGGTATTGTAAGTGAACTAACCCAACTGGTTAGCGATTGCCACTGCAACATTATTGACAGCCGTATTGCTATTTTAGGCTGCGAATTTACCTTCATAATGCTACTAAGCGGCGACATGTCGGCAATAAGCCGCATAGAGCACGTACTGCCAACTAAAGCCATGGAACTTGGCCTGCTAACCATGATGAAGCGCACTGCGAGTCATACTCCTAGCGAGTTTTGTGCAGGTTACACACTAGAATACACTGGCATAGACACCCCAGGCACATTGAGCAAAGTAACGCGCTTTTTTGCCGACAATAATATTAGTATTTGCTCACTTAAGTCAGACACTTATTCCCAAGAAGACAACATTAAAATGCGTTGTGAACTTGAATTCAACATACCTGTTGATGTAGATATAGATCAATTTAAAATTAGTTTTGAGAGCCTTTCTCACACGCTAAACGTAGATTATATTTTTAAACGAATTCGTTAAGGATGCTAAACATGAACACAATTAGTCCATTACAAGCTGGCGATACTGCACCCGCTTTTAGCCTACAAAACCAAAACGACGAAACAGTAACATTAAGCGAGCTGTTAAAAGAGCAACAAGTGCTTGTGTACTTTTACCCTAAAGCGTCAACGCCGGGCTGTACTGTACAAGCCGAAAACCTACGCGATGAGCAAGCACAGCTTGCTAAATTTAATACCCGCGTTGTAGGTATTAGCCCAGATCCAATTAAGCGCCTTAAAAACTTTGAAACTAAAAAAGAGCTTAATTTTGATTTATTAGCCGACGAAGACCACGCCATTGCTGAAGCATTTGGGGTATGGGGCTACAAAAAGTTTATGGGTAAAGAGTACGATGGTATTCACCGCCTAACGTTTTTAGTAGGCCAAGACGGTAAAATTAAACACCTATTTGATAAGTTTAAAACTAAAGATCACCATCAAGTAGTGTTGGATTATTTAGCTGCAGAATAAGTTTGTGGCAGAATAAGCTAGCGGCTAAGTAAGTTAGCTACCAGCTATTAGACAAATACAGAAAAGCGTTGCTCAAGGGCAACGCTTTTTTTTATGCTAGTTATTAAATATTTGATTAATAAGAGCATGAACGAGGGATAAATAGGCAGTCAATAATTTTGATGACTGGAGTCAAGATTTGCTCCTTTTGGTTCCAATGGTTTTTTATGGGGATTGGACTGCCCTAAATTCTCTGCAAGCTCAAATACAAATTTCACCACAAAGGGCTCTATTATCACATAACTTTCTTCCATAAAAGCAGAGACTGATAACTCATGACATTTGTTGTTATCGAACTCTTTATTAATAAACTTCGCAGTGCCATCTTCACAAAACACCCCGCTATCAATTCGGGGTAAACGCCGATGCTTGGAGATGTTAACAAGATTATCAAGCTGTTTATAGGCGGGATCTTTCTTCAATTTTATAATATTATTTTTCAGTGTATAAGCACCACGGTCATTGAGTGAATTTTTTGCCGTTTGCCAATTAAGGTTTCTACTTTCTACCTTTTCTCTCCCTATCAGGATATTGACACTGTCTCTTATACACAAGTCT
>NZ_WTKT01000028.1:0-38860 GCF_011378685.1 Pseudoalteromonas sp. C8 | reverse complement strand
GAGACCATATATGAACTCTGGTTAAATATTAACGACGGTTTTTACGAGCTCGCGCTCGGCGTTGAAGCTTTTCTTCTTCTTTAGCTGCTTTTTTAGCTTCTGCAGCGGCGCGTAAACCAGCAACCATTACTTCTTCTTCCTCACGCATTTGCGGAGTTTCCATAGTAATACGGCCAATAATACCGTCGCGTAATTCGTTGATTAGTATTTCAGACATTTTATATGTGTCTATTTGATTACCACCACGAATACAGCCGCGTTTTTTACCTGCCATTTCAACAAATTCCCAATCACTTTCTGGTAATTCGTCTATTTTATAACGCGCTTTTAAAAGCTCAGGGTATGCACGCAATAAGTACTCAGCTGTATAACTTGCTACTTCTTCATACTCAAGCGCCGTATCACGAATGGCACCGGTAGCGCCTAAGCGATAACCTGAGTTTTCATTCTCTACTTTTGGCCACAACATACCTGGCGTATCGTAAAGCATAATACCGTCTTCAAGCTTAATGCGTTGTTGTGCTTTGGTTACCGCAGGTTCATTACCTGTTTTTGCAACTATGCGTCCAGCCAGTACATTAATTAACGTAGATTTACCCACGTTAGGAATACCCATTATCATGGCTTTAATTTGCTTATCTGCACCCACTTTATGCGGCACTAACTTTTTACAAAGCTCATTTATACGACTTACTTCAGCTGCTTTATCATGTCCAAAAGAAATCGCTTTAACACCGTTTTCTTGCTCAAAATAATCTTTCCAGATTTGAGTCATTTTAGGATCAGCTAAATCAGCTTTGTTCAAAATTTTGATGACCGGCTTACCTTCACGCAAGGTTGCCACCATCGGGTTTTCACTACTGTAGGGAATGCGCGCATCAAGCACTTCAATGATCACATCCATTTGTGGCATTATTTCTTTAATTTCATTGCGGGCTTTATTCATATGCCCAGGGAACCACTGGATAGCCATTTTTAACTCCTAACGTATAATTAACCGCTATTTTAACTGGCAATTCATTTAATTGCGCTATACTGACGCAAATTTTTTCAGATTAGTTGTTATGGCTCTTAAATCCACCATTATGAAAGTGCAGTTATCGCTTAGCGATATGGACCGCCACGTTTATCAAGATTTTAATTTAACCTTGGCTCAACACCCATCAGAGACCGATCAGCGGTTGATGATTCGCTTACTCGCTTTTGCGCTAAATAGCTGTGATGGTTTAGAATTTACTAAAGGATTAAGCGCTGATGATGAGCCTGAACTGTGGCATGTAAGCTATAGTGAAGAGATAGAGCTGTGGGTTGAGCTTGGCTTACCAGATGAAAAACGCCTTAAAAAAGCCTGTAATAAATCTAAAAAAGTGGTGCTATATACTTATGGTGAAAACAATCAAGCAATTTGGTGGCAAAAACACCAACCTAAATTGTATGAATTTAAAAATCTAAGTATTTTTAGCCTTGATTATGCAGCAACACAAGCACTTGCTGCTTTGGTTGATCGTGGAATTAAGCTCGCCATTACCATTCAAGATGGTGAAGTATGGGTAAATACCGATACAACCAATATTGAAATAAAACCGCTGCAATTAATGTAATTACGGTAGTTATACCAATTGCATTAAATTAATTATCTATTATAGCGACAAATAAATAAGTCGATAACAAGGCAAAAATTATGACATATAGTTGTTCTATATAAATAATTTTTAACGCAGGTAGCGGATTATTTAATACGCTAGAATGATCATGTTTTTAATAAAATTGGTATTAGGGAGCATATGAAAGTTAAACACGTTATTGTTTTACATGGCTTGTATATGTCTGGCTTTGTTATGCGCCCACTTTGTTCACGACTTGAAGAATCGGGTATGACGGTATTAAACATTACCTATAATACGCTCGACCCTCACCGCGACACCATATTTGCACAAATTGATGAGTGTATTTCTAACGAACCTGCAGCGCTTGTATGCCACTCAATGGGAGGGCTTATTGCACGTGCTTACCTAGAGGCAAACTCCCCTGCTAGCCAGAATGTTACGAAGGTAATTACACTGGGTACTCCACACAAAGGCAGTCATATTGCGCAAAAGATGAAGCAAAAAGGGTTTGAATCATTTTTAAAAAATAGTGTTGAATTTTTACTCACTAAAAATGGTAATTGGCCTTTTAAAGCTAAGCTTTACAGTATTGCGGGCGATTTACCTATTGGGCTTATGCCCTTAATAGTCAAAGGTAGCCAGTCAGATGGCACTGTATTACTAGATGAAACCAAACTTAAAGGTATGGCCGAACATAAAGTGTTTCATTTAAGCCATACCAGTATGATTTACTCGCGCCAAGTACTCGATTACATTTTAAAGTGCTTAAACGAGAAAGATTAATCCTCAGCATTGGCTGCTATTTTATAACTAATTAAAAATACCACTGCCAATATAAGCGGAATCGGCGCCGCAATGTAGCCAAAAAAATCTGAGTTCGCAAAGCTTGCACCCGCTAAGTGCGCTACTAACCCAAGTACAAACGCGATGACTGCAATTCCTACCACTATTAACTCTGCTTTATTTTGTTTCGCTGTTTTTGCATGCATGTTATCTCTCCTAATTATTTCGACAACATTATTATGCGCCGTTAGGGTGGATGATTTTTGACCTGCATCAATAAAAAAACAGCTAAGTTATTACCTTGAATAAAGTTTGTTTTAGATCATGATTTATATACTTTTGAGGTTTATTTACTTTTGAGGGGTAGTATTTTTATTAATCAGACCCACTTCTATTAATAGTCTAAAGTGAATATAGGTATCAAAAACAGCTAATAGGTTAAAACTATTAACTAGATACATTTAAACGATTTTACTAATTTATCGAAATTAGTAATACTTATCACAAGTTCACAAATCAACGGTTATTCAAGGAGCAAGTTATGTCACATGTAAACGCAATTGGTCTAAACAGCGCAAAAAGCGAAGACATCATAAAGTCACTCAATACATTATTGAGTAGCTACCAGATTCAATACATGAACGCGCGTGGTTTTCACTGGAATATTAAAGGCCGTAACTTTTTTGAACTACACGTTAAGTTTGAAGAAATTTATAACTTACTACTTCTTAAAGTAGATGAAGTTGCAGAACGTATTTTAACGTTAGATGGCGCACCACTACATGCATTTTCTGATTACCTTGAAGTAAGTAAAATTAAAGAAGCTAAAGGTATTAGTGATGGTGTTACAGCCGTAGAGAATCTACTTGCTGGTTACAGTACATTAATTCACATGCAGCGTGATATTTTAACCCAAGCTGGTGATGCAGACGACGAAGGTACAGCCTCACTAATGAGCGATTACATCTCAGAGCAAGAAAAATTGGTTTGGATGCTAAAGGCTTACTTAGACTAAACTAGCAAAAAAAAAGCCCTCAATGAAGAGGGCCACAAATAGGGATAAATCGTTAAATAATCAAGCGATTCGGTTACTATATTAGTCTCCTCCCAATACTAAACAACGCCCCTGTTACCAGTGGCGTTGTTTTTGGTTTAAGTGGGCACAATGCTCATATATTGGGATAAACAATGTATAAGCATTACTGCTCTTATTATTTTTTCCAATAAAAAAGCCCCAGCGATACTGAGGCTTTGTGAACGTAACTAATTAAGTAACTATATTAGTGTCGTTATTGTTGGTTAGAATTTACTTCTAAAACCTATGTAGAATGATTGACCAATTGGGTCGTACGTACCTGCATCAGTTTCAGTACCAGTACTTGAACCGCTCACACCCGATAAAATGCGTGGTGGCTCTTTATCAAATAAGTTACTTGCACCAGCGTAAAGCTCTGTTGAATCGCTGATATGGTAACTTGCTTGAACATCATGATACGTTACTGAACCAATCCCTACTCCACCTGGAGCAATACCAAAACCACTTAAGAATTGATCATCAAAGTCTGCAGCGCCAATGTAAGTTAAGCTCCAGTTAAAGTCAAAGTCGTTAAGTTTATAACCAAAGTTCCAGTTAGCTTTATGCTCTGATGCACCAATTTCTCCAGCAAACTCATCTTTATCAGCGCCTGGAAGTGGGATGCTATAACCATCGATTAGGTAAGTATAAGCAAGGCGAGTTCTAAACGCACCAGGACCAATATCAGCAGAGTACGTTAGTGTTAAATCAACACCTTCTGTACCTAAACCACCACTGTTAGATACACCACTGTCGATAAATTCTAGTGAACCAGCACTATTATTACCTGATGGCGCACTACGACGAGTTACAAAGTCACAAAAGCTTGTATCGCCGCCGCCATAACATTGGTCAAGAATAAACTGACGAGGTGTTGATACGATTGCATCTGTAATTTCGATATCAAAGTAATCAAGCGTAATATCTAGTCCTGATATTAGGTTTTCTGGTGTAAATACTAAACCTACTGTTACAGAGTCACCAACTTCTTCTTTTAAATCTTGGTTACCACGGTTAAAGCCACTAATGCCTTGTAAGTCAGACTGGTTAAGCGTGAACTCACCATTTGAAGCGATATTAGTTGTAACACCACCATCTGTTCGACAAGCATCACCAGCAGCACCACCGCCACTATTAGTAACACCTAAACATGGATCGTTTAAACCACTTGGGAAAGTTTGTGAAGGCGGAGAAAATAGTTCATCGATATTTGGAGCACGTGTTGAACGAGCACGAGTAGCACGTAAACGTAAGCTATCCATTACTTCCCAATCAACACCCACATTCCAACTTTCAGTGCTACCTACAGTTGAATAATCAGATAAACGAACTGCTGCATTCATCGTTACAGAATCAAGCACTGGGATATTTGCTTCTACATAATACTCAGTTACATCAAACGAGCCTTCTGTTGCTGGGATTGCATTACCCGCATTAAGACCTGCTTGCTGTAGTGCATCAAATTCACTGCGTGAAAATTCTTCGCGGTATTCAAAACCAGCTGCAATACCTACCGTACCTGCTGGTAAATCAAATAAATCACCTGAAATATTACCACCAATGATTTCTTGCTCAACCGACGTTGAAAGCGAACTAGGTGCACTTACAAAATCAATAGCACCTTGCGATAACGAATTAAAACCATAAATGTCTACTGGTGCACAATTAAAGCCACGTGCTGTCGCATCGATACAGATAGCCTCATCAGTAATACCATCACCATCTAAATCTTGGCTATCGATCACAGCTTCTAAACCTTGACGGAAGCTTTGTACATTAACTAGACCGCCTGAAACTTGTTGCTCTTTTGTTTTACCGTATACATAGTAAGTATCGTAAAACCAACCATCGGCTATTTCACCTTGAAAACCAAGTGCTAAACGGAATGTATCACGCTCTGCTCGTGCTCCACGATTACCGATATCACTTAAACGTTTTGCAAAGAAGATATCTCGTGCGCCATCACCGTCGGTATCGGTTGCTGCGTTATATATATCGTCTGGAACAAACGCGTTACGTAGAAGCTCACCGTTTACATTAAATTCAATTGGTACCTGGCCATTTGCATAAATGTCGTCAGAGGCAAAAGGAAATGGCTCTAATTCAGAAACGGTTGTTGTTGCAGCGTAAGTGCCTTCATAAAAAAAGCTATGCTTGTCGCTTAACTCGTAGCTACCATTTGAGGCGAATAAGTAACGCTCTGTAGGTATTGCTATTGTACGTACACCGCTTCGGTTAAAACCATTTGCAGCTACGCCATCGCCGCCATTAGTACTAAATGAGTTTTGTAGGTTGTTTGCATCATTAAATGTAAATGTTTCATCCCCAGCGCTAAAACGACCTTGTGGTGGAAATGAAGATAAAAACGGGCTTACTGCATCAAATACAGAACCTGGATTTGCTACTGGATCATCTTCGAAGAAAATACCTGAAAATTGGTCTACCGCTGAGCGATCACGGTCACGTGAGAAAACAGCGCCTTGATCAGAGTAACCAAGGTGAAACATTGCGTGTCCTTTACCATCTGAGCTTGATAAGCCTGAGGTAAAGTTAAATTGGCGTGACTCATCATCACCTTCACTCGATTCACCGTACTGACCATCAAACTCAACGCCTTCAAAGTCATCTTTTAAAACAAAGTTAACTACACCAGCAACAGCGTCAGAGCCATAAACAGATGAAGCACCACCTGTCATAATTTCAACACGTTCAATAAATTGGCTCGGAATAGTGTTTAAATCGACAGCAGAGCTACCTGGTACACCTGATACATAACGACGACCGTTAACTAATACCAATGTACGGTTAGAACCTAAATTACGTAAATCTACAGTCGCAACACCTGCACTCGCTGTACTAAAGTTTGAGTTAGTACGACTGATTGCCGGTGAACCAAATGCTGGATTATCTAGTAGTAAATCTTGAATATTTAATGAACCAGATGCGTCGATTGCTGTGCTATCTACAACTTGAATAGGCGCTGATGACATCGCCTCAGCTGAACGAATGCGAGAGCCTGTAACTTGTACACGTTCTATTTTAGTAATTTCGTCATCTTCTGCAGCCACACCTTGAAATGAAATGCTTGCAAGTATCGCGCTGCTTAGCGCAACTGTTAACGACGATTTTTTAAATAATCGCGCGCTACCTTTGTTAGTTAATGTCATATAATTCCCCTAAATTGTTATTTTTGTAACTAAATAGTTACTTCGCGGATTACAGTAAGGGGATTTATTTAAACACTCTACGTACGTTATTTATTAGGCGTAATCTTTGGTATGAATAGCTAGTTTGATGGGACGAATTAGTACGTCACAATTATTTTATAAATATATTGTACTTTTCATAACAGTTTTTCCGCTAAGCACGGTCTTTATTATTATATACAGCAAGAGATATAAAATAATGGTCGCTTCTTTTCATGCATTAACTTTTGTTAGTAACACTAAGTTTGCAACATTTTTAACAAAGCGCGTGCAAGAGCACCGACACTTTGAATCTCAATCTTTTATTCAGGCAAACAGATTAGATCAGATAGATACAGATCAATACAACGTACTGTTTTACGAACTAACTAATCTGGCTGACCCTATGCAAATAGTGCATTTAACAGAGCTAGCTAAAAAGCTTAAGTTAGTCATTATTGCCCAGTCGGGTCATTTTGCGAGTTTTGCTTTTGAAGTTGGCGCTGTTGATTTTTTAATAGTAGATTCAACTGCACCACGTATCGATAAATGCTTTGATAAACTGATTCACCTTTGCCCGATTGCAAGCGCGGCCGAACGTCAATATCAACAAAGCACACAAACCGAAAAACCATCATCACATATCGTAGTTAAAGATGTAGGTAAGGTAAGGCTAATTGATATAAAAGATATTATTTGGATTAATGGTGCGGGCAATTATGTAGAGCTGCATTTTACCCAAGGTAGTACACCGGTATTACACCGCGAAACCATGAAAAATATTGAACAGCAGCTAGAGCCAGAAGGGTTTATTCGTATTCATCGCTCAACGCTGGTAAGAAAACAAGCTATCTGCGAACTGATGCCTACTGACAGTGGCGATTATAAAGTCAGACTTAAAAACGATATGTGCTTAAACCTTTCAAGGCGCTATAAAGGGTGTTTAGAGAGTATTATAAGCCCTCTTCAGTAGCGGTTTATAATACTCATATTAATTACCAGTTCTGTTTTATATAACTATCACTTGGATGCACTAATAAATAGCTTTCAGTATCTTTATAAAAATTAACTTCTACATCGCTATTTTTCCATACTTTTTCAAACATGTTTTTAGCTATGATATTAATGTTTATATAGTCAACTCGTTGATAGCCACGTTCTTTTACACCCGCAAAATAGGCCTCTAACGAATCAAGACTATCTAAAGTTAACAGTTCAAACTCTTTTAAGTTAACAATCACAAACTTAATCGTATTTTCAGGGTGAGTGCTCAATTCTTGAATAACACCATTAGTTAATGATGTTATACCTTCATTGTTAAAGCTCCCCTTCAATTTTAAATACATATGAGGGGGCTGTGAACAAATCTGAAATTCGCCATGTGCTCCAAACATAAATTACCTTATATATATCAACTTCTATATATAGAGTAATACAATTTTCCGATTTTGCAGTTAATTTAACAGCGCAATAAAAAAGGCCATTTCGAGGGCTTTTTCTTCTAAGCTTTTAAAACGACCTGATGCACCGCCATGACCTGCATCCATATCGGTTTTAAATACTAAAATATTACTGTCTGTTTTAAGTTCACGCATTTTTGCAACCCACTTCATAGGCTCCCAATACTGTACTTGTGAGTCATGAAGACCGGTAGTAACGAGTATGTTCGGGTAGTTTTGTGCGCTAATATTGTCATAAGGCGAGTAAGCTTCTATCACATCATAAAATTGAGGCTCATTTGGATTACCCCATTCATCGTATTCATTTGTTGTGAGTGGAATACTTTCATCAAGCATTGTGGTTAATACGTCTAAAAATGGTACATGACAGCCAACACCGCAATATAACTCTGGTGCCTGGTTTACAACCGCCCCCATTAATAGGCCACCGGCACTGCCGCCTGAGGCAAACACCTTATTGCTATCACAATAACCTTGATCAACAAGCGCTTTTGTCACATCAATAAAGTCACTAAAGCTATTTTGTTTATGCTCTTTTTTACCTTGCTCATACCATTCGCGACCTAGCATTTCAGAGCCTCGAACATGCGCAATAACATAAACAAAGCCACGATCGAGCAAGCTCAGTGACGAACTAGAAAAACTAGGATCAATCGTATAGCCATAGGCGCCATAGCCGTATTGAAATAACGGATTTGTGCCATCTTTTTTAAAGCTGTCTTTTCGATAAACAACAGACACAGGTACTTTAACTCCGTCGCGAGCAGTTACCATTAATCGCTCCGACTGATAGTCATCGGCATTAAAACTACCGAGTACTTTTTGCTGTTTAAGTAGTGTTTTTTCGCCAGTTGCTAAATCAACATCATATAAAGAACCTGGTGTTGTTAAGCTTGAGTAATAAATACGCGCAGTGCGAGTGTCTGGCTCTGGGTTCATTGCTATTGCAGCATAATAACAAGGATCGGCAAACTCAAGTGCCATACGATCCCCT
Source organism: Pseudoalteromonas sp. C8 (assembly GCF_011378685.1). NCBI lineage: Bacteria > Pseudomonadati > Pseudomonadota > Gammaproteobacteria > Alteromonadales > Pseudoalteromonadaceae > Pseudoalteromonas > Pseudoalteromonas sp. C8. Next base: position 29,756 of record NZ_WTKT01000028.1, on the reverse strand, counting down.
AACCTATTAACAACTACGAATCGAGCTTGCCCTTGCTCGCGTTCACTCAATACCAAAAAGTCATTAAATAACTCTACACCTTCAAGCAGTACATTTTCTCTGTGAGCTGTATGCTCAAACCATTGTGTTTTATCAGCAATCGTTTCGTTTGTTGCTGTCATTAATCTAAAGTTTTTAGCTTGCCAGTTAGTCACAATATAAAATGTGTCACCTAGCTTATCTACGTCAAACTCGTGGCCATCTTCACGCGGCATTAATGCTTTAAATTCGTCAGTGGGCTTATTAGCATCAAGCACCCATGTATCGTTGGTCTCTGTCGATGCTAAATCAATAATAATTAAGCCTTCGTCGCGACTTTTACCAAGCCCCATAAAAAAGCTGCTGTCTTGCTCTTCGTAAACCATTACATCTTGGCTTTGCTCGCTGCCAAGCTCATGCCTAAATACTTGGTATCCTAGTAGCGTTTTTAAATCTTTTTTTACATAAAAAACAGTTTTATTGTCGTTAGCCCAAACAACCTGCCCTTCTGTATTTTCAAGTACATCAGGTAGCATTTCACCGGTCGTTAAGCTTTTAAAGCGAACATTATAAATACGACGACCTTCAGTATCTTCAGAGTAAGCCATAAGCTGCTCGCATGGGCTTAGTGCGACTTCTCCTAGCTCAAAAAACTCAAATCCCTCAGCTAATATATTCACATCGAGTAAAAGCTCTTTATTATCAGCCCTTATGCTCGTGCTTCTATAATGGCGAGAGTACTCATCATCACCACGAACTTCTGAGTGATACCAGTATTTCCCGTCTTTAACGGGTACCGAGTTATCGTCTTTTACAATGCGTGCTTTTAACTCTTCAAAAAGTGTATTTTGGAGTGGCTTCATTGCAGCTAACTGTTCATCGCAATACGCATTTTCAGCATGTAAATGAGCAAGTACTTGCTCATCCTGACGATCGTCATCACGCATCCAATAGTAATTATCAGTGCGTATTTTATTATGAGTACTTAATGTATGGGCTTGCTGTTTAGCAATCGGGAAATTAGGTAATAAACTTAAAGAGTAGTCAGGACGAGACACAACAAAACCAATTAAAAAAATAATGTGATTTGCAGTTTATCATAAAAATAAAAAAGCCCATCCAATAGTTGGATGGGCTAAAACGGTAAACGCTTCATTACTAAAACCGCTATACCTTTGGGAAGATAATTCACTAACAGCCTTATATTTGCTGCCAAGCCATAGCCCAGCTTTGTCCAACACCGGGCTCGAACATAAACTTTTTATCGTCACTCGCGCGGCAAAACTCATTAAATGGCCAAGGCCTACATTGATAAACATGCCCTGTTTTTGGCTGCAATACCTTTGTACCCGCATTATAGTTTTCACAATTTTCAGGGTACACGTAATCATAAGTATCAAGGTTATTAACAACACGCTCATCGCATTTTGCAATACAATGAAAATCGACATGCGCTTTACATATCCCACTGCTTTGCAAAGCAAAAATTTCATTGTTTCTATAGGCTACAATTAAACCTTGTTCGGTCATTTTACCTGCGCTAACAAGGGGTACATGCACGTTAATATGCTCGGCAACTAAACGTGGCCATGCGTGAGGTTCCCCTTGTTCAAGCGAGGTGATTTTGTAATCAAATGATAAACTAACTAGCTCTCCTTGCATGTCATAAAAGGTTACACTCACCACATCGCCAATAAACAATTGGGTATGATGATTTAAGCAACCTATTGTTGACCACTTTCCACAGGCCAACGACGTATGCATAAACACGGCAACACCTTAAGAGTTACAAAATCTTATCCATACACTATGGATACACAAAAAATACACTGAGGGCAAGTGATACATAACAACACGTTATGCAGTAGTCCCGCTACCATAGCTTTATAAAAAGCCTTAGACCGGAAACTTTGCGCCCTAATCTTTCGATTAGTTTGCCAGCAATGCGGCGATTATAATTCGGCCCCGCATAACAATCAAACAAAAGAATGCAACCAAAAATAAAAACCAACCCTTTAAGATTGGTTTAATGTATTTTAACTAAATAAATAAGTTAAAGGTTCTTTTGCCCACGTAAATATCAGCAACACCAATAAAGATATAAATATTAGCCACGCAGGCCAAGACGCTTTTGTTACTTTAGCCTCAGAGTCATCCGCTTTTAACTCTTTTGAGCCTGTGATCATCGCCTTAACTAGCGGCTTACCTTTTATTCTATAAACAATAATAGCTAATACATGTAAACCAATAGCATAAAGTAAAATGTCAAAATTCAGCTCATGTAGCCAATTTGCAAAATCAATCGTATCGCTAGACACATATTGAGCAAGCGGGCCGTCAGTTAAAATGCCATCACTACTCATTAACCCGGTAATAAGCTGCGTAATTATAATTATAAAAAATACCATTACCATACAACTGCCAGGTGCTGAATGACCTAGCGAGTCGCTTGGTGTCTTTAGTGCCTTTAAAATAGCACGAGGAGAGTGCAGCAACCCACTTAATCTCGCGGTTTTACTTCCGATAATGCCCCATATTAAACGCGTTACGATAAGTGCTAAAGTAAAGAACCCAGCAACAAAATGAAGCTCAATCATGCCCTCTTCAATACTAAAATAAAGCACCGCAATACTTACAACCAAAAACCAATGAAAGCATCTAATAAACCCATCCCACACTTTTAACGTCGTCATTGCGCCTATCCTTAAAAAAACAGTATTATCTAATTCGTTAACTACTTTAACATCATAATATTAAGGTATCCTTATGAGCCATTCTACAAGCCGTGCGAGTAAATATCATGCAACCAGTTAAAAAAGCTATTTTAAAAGGCTTTTTAGATATGCTACCACTGTGTTTAGCTGTTGTTCCTTGGGGCATTTTATGTGGTTCTTTAGCGATTCAAAATGGCTTTAGTGCACTAGAAACCCAAGCAATGTCGTTATTAGTCTTTGCAGGCTCTGCACAGCTTGTTGCGATTGAACTTATGGCGGGCAACACACCATTGCTCACAATTTTATTCACAACATTTATTATTAGCTCTCGGCACTTTTTATACGGTTTAGCTGTGCGTCATAAGGTAATTGACCAACCTATGCGTTGGCGCTTACCAGTAAGTTTTGTATTAACCGATGAGCTATTTGCATTTTCTCACCATAGAAAAGCGTACAGAACAAAAACACGTTTAATATACGCATTGAGCGCTGGTTTTAGCTTTTATATTGCATGGAATATTTGGACGTTAATTGGCATTGTAGCAGGCACAATGCTGCCCGACTTAACTAATTTAGGGCTCGACTTTGCCATTGCTGCCACGTTTATAGCTTTGGTTATTCCGGGAATTAAAAACCTAGCCTCACTCGTTACGGTAATTGTAGCAGGCATTAGCGCAACGCTTTTAAAAAGCACAGGATTTGAGTTATGGCTTGTTTGCTCAGCGCTGCTGGCAATGGCCGCAGGTTACAGCACAGCAAGACTAACCACTAAAAAGGAAGTAACGCCATGATGACGACTATTTTACTCATGGCATGCATTACATTTTTTACGCGTTATTTATTTTTACACCGTGCTTTACCGTTTAAAGTAGGCCCTAAAATGCAGCAATTTTTAAGCTTTAGTGCACCGGCAGTGCTTACAGCAATTTGGGTGCCTATCGTGTTTTTGAATGAAGATGGCATTAACTTAAACTGGCAAAACCCTTATTTAAGCGCAGCAATAGTCGCCATTATTGTTGCCTACAAAACACATAATATTTATTACACTACGCTTGCCGGTATGGGGCTATTTCTAATTTTAAATTAGTGCGATCTTTATACTTTATGAAATACTGCACTCAGGTTAAAATGCGGCTAACAACAATAAAAAAGACGCCAATATGCACAAATTCCATCAATTAAGCGCAACAAGCTTACAGGGTCAACCGATCAACTTTAATGATTTTGAAGGGAAGGTTGTGCTTATTGTTAATACCGCAAGTAAATGTGGATTTACCTACCAATACGAGTCGCTGCAAGCTTTGCACAATAAGTATGCCAGCCAAGGTTTAGTTATTCTGGGATTTCCGTGCAATCAATTTGGTCAACAAGAACCCGGAGACGCAACACAAATAGAGCAAGGGTGCTTAATTAATTTTGGTGTGAGCTTTTTAATGGCGGCCAAAGTAGATGTAAACGGTGAGCATGCACATCCTGTATTTCGTCACTTGAAATCAGCTTTACCTGGTTTTTTAACACGTAAAATAAAGTGGAATTTTACTAAATTTTTAATTGCCGCAGATGGTACACCAATTAAACGTTATGCACCTTTTACTAAACCCGAAAAGCTAGAACTTACAATTCAAAAAGCATTAGCACAGGCTAAAAGTACGCTTTGAAAAGTAATAAAGAGGCGCAAGGCCTCTTTATTGCCAATACTATTGAAACTTAAACATACGCATAACTGCACATTTAAACTCTCAATATTAATTGGTATTTTATTTATACTAGTGAAATTTAATCGGTGTAATCGCTTAAATCATCTTCGCCTAGATTTTTACGCAAGCGTTTTTGCTCAAGGTAGTCTTCCAACTTCTTTTTAACCTTTTGCTTGTTCTTATCGTGTTGATTACGTCCGAGCATTTCGTACTCGTCTTCAACAAAATCGTCATCTAGCGCATCGTAACTAAATGTCTTACCCACAACCCACTCCATAAAGTGTTTGAGACCAACCAAGGATTTTATTATCGCAATAGCCGGTAAAATTAAAAATGTTTAATGCCAAAGTGCTCTGCAAATTAACATCAAAATAAAGCCACGCGACTACTGTAAATAGTCTTCATGTCAGTAATGTGAATAAATAGCGCTAAATTTGAATTGAGGAAAGTGAGAGTTTTTTATCGTATCGATAAATAAAATTTATTAATTTTTATTAGTTAGCCAATTTGACTAAAAAATAGTTATTTATTAATTATTTTGACTTGCTAAAAAATAAAGAAAAACACTTAATCAATTGTTTTTTATGGAAAAATAAAACTGGCATCAAACTTGTTATTAATTAATCGTCATCAACAAAAAGTAGAGAACAAACATGAAAAAATTACTATTAGTTAGCGCATTAATTTGTACGCCAGCCGCTATGGCTCATAACGACAACGATTCTGCAATTTCATTTAGTAACGATGAATGTAACGTCGAATTTAAAAACGATGTACGTATTAAACCAAACGAATTAGAAATTTTTACTGCCAATAATAAAACTATGCAATTTAATGCCCATGGTGACTTAACCGTAAATGGCGAGCTTGTAGCGCTTAATAGCTCACAACGCGAAGCACTGAATAAGTACTCTGACAGCTTACGCACTCAATTACCTGAAGTAGCTAACATAGCGTTAGAGGGTGTTAAAATTGCCGGTGTGGCATTAGAAGAAGTAGGCAGTGCATTTAATATTGACGGTCTTGATAATATGTCTGAGCTTATGGACGACATTAAAATTGAGGTAGAAAACACATTTTACCAGCAAGGTACATTTGTAATGGGCCAACAAAGTTTTAATCAATTTGGCGAAAACTTTGAACAACAATTTGAGCAGCAGATAGAAACAGCGGTTGAATCAGCAGTAATGCAATCAATGGGCAGTATTTTAGTGGCTTTAGGTTCTGAGTTACTTGGTTCAGGCGGCGATATGGATGCCTTTGAACAGCGCATGGAAAATATGGGTGCACAAATAGAAGAAAAAGTAGAGCTACATGCAAGCGCACTTGAAGAGAGAGCTAACTCTTTATGTGAAAACTTTGCTGATATTGCAAAACAAGAAGAGCAATTAGTAATGCAAGTGCCAGAGCTTAAAGGTTACCAGTTATTTAGCTTTAAACAGAATTAGTACAGCAAACGTTATTTAACATCCCTTTGGCAGCACTTAAGTTTACTTAAATGCTGCTTTTTTATGTTTCCCAAACTTATACCAACCTGCATAAATCTTTGATCAATTTAACGAATTAAATTGCACTATAACTTCGTTAAAAATTTTTTATTTAGAACAACTAGATACAAAAACTTTTGCCTAGTTCTAGCGTAATTTTCTTAACGTTAAATAGACCCCATATATAAGCAGATTGGTATTACTTTTTAGCTAATAAAGTGAGCTTGCCCAATGTAACTATTGCTTGCTCTATCTGCTCGCTCCACGGCACACCATAACTTAACCTTACGCAGCTTTTATACTTATTAGAGGCTGAAAAAATAAGCCCAGGGGTAATACTAATACCAACCTCAAGAGCAAGTAAAAATAATTTTTGACTATCGTATTCGCCTCCTAAATCTAGCCACATTACACAGCCTCCTTTTGGATCGCTTATACGTGTATTTTTTGGCATAGCTTGTTGTAAACACCATCGCATACGTTCTTTGTTATCGCGCAGGCGCTGCCTGAGTACCTTTAAGTTACGGTCGTACTCGCCGCTGGCAATAAATTCTGATAACGCCCATTGGTTTATTAACGAAGCGGAGCAACTTAGTGCTCGTTTATATCGCCGCGCTTGTGTTGCAAATTTACCGGCAACGACCCAACCCACACGATAGCTAGGCGCTGCGGTTTTAGAAAAAGATGAGCAACTGATCACTAATCCTTTTTTAGAGTACGCTAAAGCAGGTGTGCCTCGTTTTGCCGTAAAATATAAATCGCCGTATACGTCATCTTCAATAAGCACTACGTCGTGGCTTTCGAGTAACTCCACCAGCTGCTGCCTATTTGTATCTGGCATAAAGCTGCCTACAGGGTTGCTAATTGCTGTCGAGAATAAACACGCTTTTATGTCATGTTCATTCAAAGCGCGATCCAAATCGCTTAACCAAATGCCATTATCTGGGCACAGTGGTATTTCGAGCGCTTTAAGCCCTAAGCTTTCTATTAGCTCTATAATCCCGTGATAACAAGGTGTCTCAATAGCCACTACATCGCCTGGCTTTGTTACACACTTAAGTGCAATAGCCATGGCTTCTTGTGCACCATTGGTGATCACAAGCTCGTCCATATCAATGCCAATGCCAAAATCTAAATAGCGATGCACTAATTGCTTTTTCAGCGGTACAAACCCATCTGTTGGGCCATAGTTTATGGCTTTACTGCCTGCGATAGTCATTACGCGGCGCATGTTTCTGGCGAGTGCTTTATCGGTAGGTGCTGCGGCAATTGGGTTAGCGATACCAAAAGGGACTACGTTCGCTTGATGAATCGCGCTGTACACCTGCTCTATTAAGGCTTGTTTATTTACCACAACAGGTTCGCGACTTAATTTAACTCGCTTAGGTAAATTGTGCGCCATGCTAACGACTTTTAAAAAATATCCTGATTTTTCACGCGCCTCTACCAACCCTTGATCTTCAAGTGACTGGTAAGCCTGTTTTACAGTGGGGATACTTATGCTTAAGTTATCTGCCATTTTACGCAGTGATGGAAGTTTTTCGCCGGGGAGTAAAACTTGTTGAGCGCTCATATCTCTAATCAACTGAATAACTTGCTGATATAAAAACTCATGCCCTTGGCTATTTTTTTGTCTTATCATCACACACCAAATCTGTATAGGTTACATTTTTACTTTTCTGTATATGGTAAGTATACAGATAGGTCTTAAAATAGCCATTCAATCGGGCTTTGGAGACTAACCATGAAAAGTGCAGCGCTATACATTACAACTGTTTTAATTTGGGGCTCAACTTGGTTAGCCATAGAGTTTCAGTTAGGTGATATTGCGGTAGAGTTATCGTTATTTTATCGCTTTGCTATTGCAGCGCTTTTAATGTGGTTATATGTAGCGTACAAAAAACCCGACATGCGATTTAAGTTACTGGATCATGGCTTTTTTGTTTTATTAGCCATTTGTAATTTTGGATTAAATTATTTAATGCTTTACTGGGCACAAAATCACCTTACCTCAGCCATGACCTCTATTGCCTTTTCAATGCTGCTGGTTATGAACATAGTCAATACTCGGTTATTTTTTGGTAAGCCAATCTCAAAACGAATTTATACAGGTGCTGTACTCGCTGTATTAGGTATTACGTGTCTGTTTTGGCCACAGTTACAGCAGTTCGACTTGAGTAATGGTGCATTGGTCGGGTTACTACTTGCCCTTGGTGGCACCTTTGTGGCTTCATTAGGAAATATGGTAAGCGTTCGTAATTCTCGTAAACAAATTGGTGTATTGCAAGGCAATGCATGGGGTATGTTATACAGCGCTATAGGCTTGGCTTTATATGTATTAATGAACGATGTGCAATTTAGTTTAAACGCTCCACCAAGTTACTGGTTATCACTACTTTATCTATCAATATTTGGCACTGTAATCGCTTTTGGTTGCTACTTTGCTCTACTTAGAAATATAGGCCCTGAAAAAGCCAGCTACGTTATTGTTTTATTCCCATTAGTGGCAGTAACACTGAGTAGCTTTTTTGAAGGCTTTGAATGGCACGCAAATACCTTTGCAGGATTTAGCCTAGTGCTATTAGGTAACGCCATTGTGCTTACTCCAACAAAACGAATTAACGCCTTTTTAGCTAATAGAGCAATGGCTAAAAGTGGCTCCGTCCCCAGTTAGACGCGTTATTAACGCAACTAACGTAAAAGCGCCTACCCTACTTTAGGCGCTTTTTTATTGGCATATGAAAAAGTAAAACCTGCCCATGCACACTAATAACGGCAGGAGTTTTACCTACCAGTTCACCATCAGCTTCAATCAATAACCCTTCAGTTTTTATAGAAGCTGTATTTAAGCGACTGTAGTTAAGGTTTTTTATATGCTGATGGCGCTTAAAAAACAACTTCATAAAGCTTATTACATTATAAAAAAGCCCACCCGATCGCATTTGATAACACTCAAGCAGCCCATCAGTTAAATCTGCTTTTGGCGCTATTTCTAGACCACCACCAAAGTACTTATGATTAGCAAATACGGTAATTAAATTTTTATACTGCCGAACATCGTTATTAAACGTACCTTGTAACTGCTGAGCTTGATAATAAAATAGCTCTTTAATGCTCGTCCAACTGTAATCAAAAGATGAAAAACTAGCTTTAGCATTAATCGCTTTAACTACATGAGCATCAAACCCTACCCCTGCAATATTAATAAAATAGCGACTATTAATTTTTCCTACATCAATTGCTGTCGGTGTATTAAATAATGCCTTTCGCCAATCATCTTCTTTGCAACTAAACCCTCTCGAGAAATCATTACCTGTACCGCAAGGCAATAATGCTAACGTACAGCTACTCCCTATTAACGCATTAACCGCCAAGCTCAATGTACCGTCTCCGCCAAGTACAACTACTTTGGTAAATTTACTCAGTAGCAACCTTATTTGAGCACAGTCATCGTTAAAGTTTCCCGTTGTAGTAAACATACAATAAGAAAAACTGCGTTTTTTACAGATGCTTTTAAGCCACATTAGTGATTTTTCACTCTGTTTTTTTGTACTTGGTTTAATAATTATTAGTAGTGACAAGCTTTTGTTTCCAACAATGTATTTAAGAACGAATAAAAAAGAGTTTAATTGAGTTTTTTTAATCTGAATAACTAGTCAAAAAGTTTGTTTAAAATGCATATAAATAAATAAAAAAACACACAAACACCAGTATTGGCGAGAGTAAAGACGATTTTATTTTAACTATTTATGCAAAAACTATAATAAAAAACACTGAACCGCACGTTAATAAAATCAATAAGGATTAGTTTAACTAATCCGTCAGGCTCAATTTTTATCGTTGTCTTTTTAATCAAACAACGTGCAAAATGCACGCGATTTCAACATATACAACCCGGAGCAAAATAATGAAACCAATTAACACATTAAATCAAACAGCAGCAGCTCAAGTAGCAGTTAAACCAACTAACCGTAAAGCAAGAATGTTAGCTAGACTTAACACTATTGGTAAAAGACTAGCACTTAGCGGCGCAGCTCAATATAAATAATCACCCAACCATGATTATTTTTCGGTGCAGCGAACACTCAACCACTAAATGAAGTCACTTATTTAGCTCCCCCTTGTTTGCTGCAACCTATTTATTTTATTAAAAATTGCCTTAATTTCCCCTTATTTACAAAAAAAACCTCATTTACGTACGTTTTTTAGGCAAACAGTCATTTTGCTATTTACACAGCGGTATCACCTAAGTATTATTCTGCGTCACGGAGAGATGGCAGAGTGGTCGAATGCACCGGTCTTGAAAACCGGCATGGGTTTATAGCCCATCTAGGGTTCAAATCCCTATCTCTCCACCATATTTTAATTGGTGGCTTTTTTTACTTCCATCAATACAAACGGTTATGCGTTGGAGAGGTGTCCGAGTGGCCGAAGGAGCTCCCCTGCTAAGGGAGTATAGAGTTTGTAGCTCTATCGAGGGTTCGAATCCCTCCCTCTCCACCATACTTAATTTAAACCACTTAATTGTGGTTTTTTTGTGCCTAAATTTTAACACCAATACTAAATTGGGAGGGTGAGAACCCTCGACAGGGTTCGACAAAATGTCTGGAACATTTTAGGCCGCTGCAAGCGTCGCGCAGCGATTGATTACATGGATGTAAGCAAGTCTATCCCTCCCTCTGGACCATACTTAATTTAAACCACTTGATTGTGGTTTTTTTGTGCCTAAAATTTAACACCGATACTAAATTGGGAGGGTGAGAACCCTCGACAGGGTTCGACAAAATGTCTGGAACATTTTGGGCCGCTGCAAGCGTCGCGCAGCGATTGATTACATGGATGTAAGCAAGTCTATTCCTCCCTCTGGACCATACTTAATTTAAACCACTTAATTGTGGTTTTTTTGTACCTAAAAATTATAAAAACTAAACAAATTGTGCCTAGTAATAACTTAGGGCATTATTAACATAACTTTAGCCACTTTTAGGTTTAGCTATGATCCGGTTCATATTGCTATCAGTTTGCGCGGCAGCACCATTTTTTACCTTGGCACAAAGTACAACAGTGTATAAGTGTGTAATTAAGGGCGTTCCTACCTTTAGCCAAACGCCTTGCGCTAAAGATGCACAAGTTATTACTCTTAAAGATATAAACGTAATTGAAGCATACAAAAGCTCTACGCCCGGTAAAGGTATTACCGACACCTCTGTGGATGACTACTTAGAAGTTCAACAAATAGAACGAGAAATAAAGCGTCTTGAGCTATCTATTGCACAAAGCCAAAAAGAATACGCAGCTAAAAAACAGCAGATAGATTACATGACTCAAGATAAAGCCAATCGTTTAGGCGCTTCGTCTATTGCTGATGCTATCGCAACTAAAACAAATTCGTTAAAGCAAGCTTACGACGCATCAATTAATCAAACGCAGCAAAAAATAGAGTCATTAAAACAAAGAAAACAGCAGCTTAGCCAAAACCCTTAAGCGCTCGTTTTACTATAGAAATAAATTGCGCAACGTCTTCTTGAGTATTATAAATATGTGGCGATACTCGTATTCCAAATTTGCGAGCATCTACACTGACTTTCGCTTTATTAAGCTCTGTAAGTACATGGTCTTGCTGCTTGTTAAAAAACAAAATAACAGTCCCGCTGCATTTATCACTACTCATAGGTGATGCAACATATTTGCCTAGTTGCTCATGAATAAGCGTAAGCATAGCTAAATTATGATTCCTTACCTTGTGAGCAGTTAGCTCTGCAAAGTAAGCAATGCTATTTGCGGCAATAATATAAGGCGCTACAGAGGGAGTGCCCCCCCAAAATTTGAGCGCACTGGCGTTATATTCAAAGTGGTTTATATTGAACTCAAATGGATTTTGATGCGAAAACCAACCCACATCTTTAGGCTCACAATACTCTATTTGGTTTTTGTTAACCCATAAATAAGCTGCACCTGGGCCACCACATAACCATTTAACGCTCGAGCCAATCATAAAGTCAGCATCGAGTATGCTTAAATCAAGCGGTATAACACCCGCTGATTGAGCAACATCAACTATTGATAAACTATTAGTTAATTTACTTATAGCTACAATATCGTATATAGGCGCCTGTACACCTGTATTTGAATACACATGACTTATAAAAACTAAATCGATGTCGGCGGTTATATAACGCTGCCAAACACTAATATCAGTTAGGTTTTCGTGCTCTGGTATAAACATAATTTGTGCGCACTCTGGTAATGCTTTTTGCATTGCAAAACCCATGCTCGGAAAATCACTTTGTGCCATTAGCACTTTACAATTTTTTTGCTGTAGCCGTGGATGCGACATAAGCAACTTTGTTAAGCCACTTGATAAATTAACCTGAGGACAAAACTGCGAACTAGGCGCATTAAATAACTTACCAAGCGCGGTAGTAAATTGCTCAACTGCGGGCAGCCATTGTTGCCAAGGTTCTTTATTTGAGCTCTCCCATGGTAAAAAATAATGCTGAGCTAAATATTGCTGTGTATTTTTAAGAGGGCGCCCTACCGAGTGGTTTAATAAATAACAGCCATCGGCCATACAAAAATCATTTTTAAGCATGCTATTTAACCCATTCTTTAAGTGTATTTAGATCGTCAAAACGTGTTTTTATATCGTCGCGTTTGGCACTGGCTCGCCTATCTCTTAATTTTTCGAGCGAATCAAGTAACACATTAAGCGGCGGACCACTTGCTGTTACCTTGCTCATATGCTGCTGTTGCATATTTTTTGAGGGCTGAGCAATAAACTTTTCAACCAGTTGATTATGATGACCGACTGCGGTGTCGCCATGTAATTTACACACTTGAATAAATAACGTTGCGTGGCTTTTAAACCAATCTGTATTTTTATATGGCTTGGCTTGTAAAAAGTCATCCATAAAGCTTTGCATACGCATGGCTTCTCGTAGGATTTGTTGATCCTCTGGCATCATATATAAAAACTTATCCACCAGCATTTGCGAGTAACTAGGCTCGTTTGCACTACAAAGCCCTAGTAACATATCAATCACGTTAATACCTGCAAAGTCACCAGCATTTGCCCCTCTGTAAACCTCTTTACCTACACGGTACGGTTTATAATAAGGGCGAACGCAGTTAAAAAATCGATCTGTATCGAGCTCAGAATAAAGTGCATTGTTTGACTCAATTACATCTATAAGCGCTTGTTTAGCTACTTTTAATAACTCACCACACAAGGGATGTGAAATACCTAACGGCAATATTTTTAATAATGCATCACTTGCCCGTTTGTAGGCCAAAATGCCTTGAGTGTTATAATCAAGAAACAGCTTTTCATCAGGTAAATTGGTAAATCGTTTATAAATACCGTTAAGTGCTTTGTTATGAGTAGTTAAGTGGGCGGTAGCAAAACGAGGGGTTACGCCAATGGATGCGCCTATATGCATAGCAAGCGCTGAGGCTTCTATTAGCGGTGAAGTGGTTTCTCTGCTTGGCTCAGTAATTTCATGGCGCCTGCACGCTGCCATAAATAATCCTACGTTACCGAGTAAGTCAAAAGCGCTATCAAAGCCTTGATCTGTGTTTCCCTCGGCTAATAAATTGCTAATTAATACGTTGCCTTCTTTTTCTAATTGTTGCTTTAAGGCCTCACCTATTCCTTCTACATTTGCTTTATCGGTTTGCTGCCAATAAAGCTGCTCTAATTCACTATTTAAAGTGACAAACTCTGTTCGTATCCAGTGATCGAAAATAGCGGTATGTGTGTTCATTGGTGTGCTCTATTATTTTTATAGTTAAATGCTAACAGAGTTCAATGAGGGTAAAACGCCAAAAAAATTAGTAAAAACTGCAATACTTAGCAATAATCACTACAAATATAAAAATAATTAATAAAAGCCGACAACTATGTTAGATAAAAAAGATCAGCAATTACTCATTGCACTGCAAAGCCAAGCTCGTATGTCGGTTTCAGACTTGGCCAGCAGTATTAACCTATCGGATACACCTTGCCTAAGGCGTATAAAAAAGTTAGAGCAAGAAAACATTATTACCGGCTACCACGCCGCCATAAATCCTAAAGCACTTAACCTTAATGTGTTGGTATATGCATTCGTACGATTAAGCCAAAACTCGGTAAGTGCTGCAGAGCAATTTGAGCAACATGTAGAAAAGTTACCACATGTATTAGAGTGTTGTGTAATATCAGGAAGCTATGATTATTTATTAAAAATCATTGCACATGATCTTGAGAGCTACGAAACATTTGTAAAACATCAGCTAGGTAGTTTAAGTTGTATTGCAAATATAGAATCAACAGTCGTGTTAAAGCAGTCATTTAGCAAAAAACAGTTACCATTATAAAAATAACCAAAATAACTTACTGTTAGCTATACTGATATTTCAAAACGATAATAATAATTGCTTGGACCTTATGTGAAAAATTTTAACTCTAAAAATCATTCCATTATTTTTTACATCATGTTTGCTTTAGCATATTTTTTAGTCGGCATAGCACTCACTAAACTTGCTTTTAACTCGCAAATAATTCCAATTTGGTTACCTGCCGGCATAGCTCTAGTCGGTTGTTATATTTGGTGGTGGCGCTTTATCCCGCCTTTATTTATAGCTGCAATTGCCTTTAACCTTAATATTTTTGACAGTTCTGCTCATGAGCTAGTCCTGGTCGGTAACTCATTTAACGAGGCTATGTATATCGCCTTTGGTGTTGTTATACAGGCAATGGTCGGCGCAGCTCTTTTAAAGTATTGGCTTGGTCACCCGCTGCGCTTTAAAAAGCGCAAGAATATAATTTACTTTATTCTTGTCATAGCCATATTGGTCAGCTTAATTTCAGCTAACTTTGGCGTATTCGCACTGAGTCAATTTAACTCGATTTACAGTATTGATAATCATTGGAATAATGTTATTTACTGGTGGCTTGGCGATACATTAGGGGTATTAATTGCGACTCCGTTTTTACTTTCTTTATTACCACAAAAGTCTAATCAACATACTATATCGGCATTTCCGACAATTGCAGTATGCTCAGTTTTATTTTTATCAGTCGCGGTAACAACACAATTATACGATCAGGAAAATCGTATAAGCACTATTAAAATTGCCGAACGTGAAGTCCACGTTATAGAAAACAGCCTTTATAGATATACAAATCGCAGTATTATTGCAGTGCAGAGCTTAGCAAGTCAGGTTCAATCATCTCCCATGCTGAGCCAGCAAGATTTTTATTCTTATGCTAGTCAGTTACTAACTCAATACGAGTTTATTAACGCTTTATCGTGGAATGCAAAAATACCTCAAGATCAACGCGAAGTCTTTGCTCAAGAAATATCAAACATTTACCATTTAGATATTGATATAGTCGGTGAGCCTCTTGAAATTAACGATCCCCTTGTTATAGTAAAATACATAGCTCCTTTTAATGGTAATCAAAAAGCGATTGGCTTTAATGTATTTTCAAACCCTGATCGAAAAAACTCTCTGCTTAACCCCGCTATAAAGTACATGCCAGTCGGAACTAAAATAATTCAGTTGGTGCAAACCAAACAACCTAAACCAGCCTATTTATTATTTGCCCCTGTGTACTCTCAATATAACGATGAAAAAACAATTAAAGGCTATGCCACTGGTATATTTTTAGTGCGTAGTATTATTGAGCAGGCCATTTCTAAAGAACAGTCTGATATGTTTTCGATTGGTATATACGAAGATACAAACACACCGCCGTTTTATAGTAATTACTCTCAAGATGTTCAGCAAGCCAAAGGTAGCCGTTTAATGTCGTTTGACGTGGACTTTGCAGGGCAAAAATGGATTGTAAAACTAGCCCTTAAAGAAAGCTTTTTAACACAACATAATAGCCAACTAACTCTATTATTGCTCATACTTCAAGTTGTCGTATGTTCTTTAATTTTAATGGTTTTACTGCTGTTTAATCAGCAACAAATTGCACTTACACGTCAAGTTGCAGAGCGTACACACTCACTCGCACAAGCAAAGCAGCAGTCTGATTTAGCTAATCAGGCTAAAAGCCAATTTTTAGCGAATATGAGCCACGAAATACGTACACCATTAAACGCCGTTATTGGTTTTTCTTCACTTGCTCGAGAAACAGACAGTGCAAGTACACTCATTGGCTATTTAGATAAAATAAACTCATCATCTAAAAGTTTATTAAACTTAATTAATGACATTCTTGATATATCAAAAATAGAATCCCAAAAGTTAGTTATTGAATCTATTGCATTCGACTTAGGTGCCTTAATAACACGCATAGACAATATGTTTGAACAAAGCGCAGTTAACAAAGGTATTAACTGGCAAGTTAACTCAAAGCTACCTTTAAATACCTGGTTTATCGGTGATCCTATGCGAATTGAGCAGGTATTACTTAATTTATGTAGTAACGCGATTAAATTTACAAGCCAAGGCAGCGTTACTTTAAACATAGAAACAGAGTTTACTGCCGCCAATAAAGTACAGCTTGTTATAAACGTTAGTGATACCGGAATAGGTATAAAACCAAGCCAGCATAAAAAATTATTTAACGCATTTACCCAAGCTGATAGTTCTACCTCAAGGCAGTTTGGCGGTACAGGACTTGGCTTAACAATAGCAAAAGAGCTAAGCCAATTAATGGGGGGAGAAATAGCCCTTAAAAGTGAAATAGATAAAGGCTCTACTTTTACATTTTCAATGCGATTAGAAACAACAGAGCCTAAAAAAGAACATGTTATTACATTTGATAATACTAATATTACTTCGCTAGACATTTTGGTCGCAGAGGATAACCCTGTAAATCAAATGGTTATTAAAGCGATGCTTGGCTCGTTAGGGATTGTGCCGTATATGGTAGAAAACGGTGAGTTGGCGGTCGATATAGTGAAAAAGCAGCATTTTGACTTAGTGCTTATGGATTGCCAAATGCCTGTAATGGATGGCTATAGAGCAACGGCACTGATCCGCCAGTTTAAAACCGAACAAGAACTCCCTATTATTGCTTTAACTGCCGACGTAATGCCAGAGGATAAAGCACATGCACAAGCAGTTGGATTTAATCAACATCTTGCAAAACCGCTTGAACTCATTAAGCTAACCGAGTGTCTTGTCCAATATGCAGAAGTTAATGAACAATAGTGGTTTAATTTTAAGAATAGTTTTAAGAGTATTTTTAAGAGTAGCTTTTGGTTTTGTTTTAAGTGTTTTTTCTCATACAGCTGTCGCTCAAAACTGTATATCGCAGGCGAGCGACTTTAAATTTATAACAAAAAGTAAGCAACAAGGCTTATTACGCTTTGAAAATGAGCACAACCACCAGCGCTTTAATTACCACGCCATTTTACCATTTAACGATTACTTAGATTTTGCATATAAACATATAAATAAAACCAATCCACGTGCAGATATGCCATGCCCTGTTATTACACAAACCTATCAGCAATTAGTAACACAAGGTACGCGAAAACCTGACCCTACTATTGCAGATATTATTGCTCCTTTTGAGCTCACGCATCCAAACAGTAATAAAGTTGCACTACTAATCCACGGGCTAACTGATTCACCCTTTACGTATCACGATTTAGCACAAGTGTATTATCAGCAAGGCTATACTGTGCGTACTATTTTATTACCAGGACATGGAAGCGCCGCAAGTGCGTTACTCAATGTAGAGGTTAGCCAATGGCAACAAGCAATAAAATACGGTATTGAACGCTCGGTGCAAGACTTTGATGAGGTGATACTCGCAGGTTACTCTACCGGTGCAGCGTTACTTATTGATTACGCAACCAAACACACTGTATCCCCTAAAATTAAAGCGCTTATGCTTTATTCGCCAGGCTCCGAGCCACATAATAAGTACGGCTGGATAGCAAAGTGGATTGATGCCATACCCTTTGTTAATTGGATTGATAAAGATGCCGATGTAGACTTTGCTAAGTATGAATCATTTCCTCTAAACGCAGCTGCCGCTTCGTACGATGCAATGTCACTTGCAAGTGTAAGTAGCTTAAACAAACGCCCTGCACTTAAATTACCTATTTTTAGTGTACTTAGTGATATTGATACCACGATAGACACGCGTGCCACGCTAAAGTTATTGAGTACATTACACAAAGATAATTCAGTAAAATATAAGCCACTCGATACTTTAGTACTTTATGGAAGCACCAATATTTTACCGCCAGACTTTGCTAGTGACTACACAGTAAATAATCCGCAATGCACAACACCTCAATGTAAAAAGGTTCATGGTATGTCGCATATTGCTGTTGTTAACTCACCGCAAAATCCACATTATGGAATTAAAGCAACTTATCGCAATTGTGGCAGCTTTATTAACGACGAGTCCCTATACAAAACATGTAAAACAACTAAAAACCCACAACTAGGAGAGCGTACAAGCGCCAACTTAAAACACTACCCGGCTTTACAGCGCTTAACTTATAATCCTCATTTTACCGAGCTTAAAATGCAAATTAGTACGTTTATTAAAAACGTAGAACAGCTTAAAACACCTACAAGGTAAGTAGTCATGGGAACGTTTTCGCACCAATGGTTTAGCAGTATTAATGAGATTGATCAGGCGCAGTGGCAACGTTTATTTGGTGATGAACCATTTACTCAACATGCTTTTTTATATGCCCTTGAACAAAGCCAATGCGTAACACAAAAAAGTGGTTGGCAGCCCCATCACCTCGCTATTTTTGAAAGTGATACGCTCGTTGCACTTGCACCTGGGTATTTAAAAAGTCATTCATACGGCGAGTATGTATTTGACTGGGCCTGGGCTGAGGCATACGAAAAACACGGTTTAGAATATTATCCCAAGTGGCTATCTGGCATTCCTTTTAGCCCTATTGAAGGCAAGCGCATTGCTATCGAGCACGCTAATCCAAATGCGGTATATCAATACATTACAGAGCAACTTAGCTTACACAGTGCTCAGCAAGGATGGTCGGGATGGCATGTTAATTTTTGCGACCAAGCCCAAGCCACCTCATTAACTGAGCAACACGCCATGTTAAGAGTGGGTGTGCAATTTCAGTGGTTTAATAAAGGTTATGAATCCTTTGACGACTTTTTGCAGATGCTTAGCTCACGAAAACGTAAGTCACTTAAAAAAGAGCGAGCTAAAATAGCGCAACAGAACATTGATATTGAATGGCTGCAAGGAACGCAAATTACGCCCGAGATAATGCAATTGTTTTGTGAGTTTTATCAGCGTACCTACTTAAAGCGCTCTGGTCATTTGGGCTATTTAAATATGGAGTTTTTTACGCTTTTACATGCCTTAATGGCTAATACTCTCGTTATTATGCTGGCCAAAAGAGACGATAACGTGATTGCTGCAACACTTAGTTTAGTAGGTAAAAATACGCTTTATGGGCGCTACTGGGGAGCAAGTGAGGAAGTAGATTCGCTGCACTTTGAATTGTGTTATTACCAAGGTATTGAGTTTGCAATAAAGCATAAACTCAACTGTTTTCATTCGGGTGCACAAGGTGAGCACAAAATAGCACGCGGATTTGAACCCGTACTTACCTACTCTGCTCACCATATTGTTGATGGCGACTTTAGTAATGCAATAAGCGACTACTTAAAGCGTGAACGCGGCCATATTGATATATATAAAGAGCAATGTAGCTCATTACTGCCGTTTAAAAACGAGTAACTGATTATTTGCAGGCATGGCTGTATCGCTAATAAGCGTAAGCCCTGCTTGCTTAGCTAGTTGTTCAACTGCTTCAAAATCTCTTATTCCACTTAACGGATCGCGCTCTGTTAAAAAGGCACTAAAGTCATCATTACTTGGGCTGGTAAATTCACCTTGGTATTTGAATGGCCCATAAATACACAACATACCGTCGCTATTTAAGTGGCGTTTAACACCGTCAAAAAAACGCTCAACTAATTGCCAACTTACAATATGAAATGTGTTTGCAGTATAAATAGCGTCAACTTTATCTATTGGCCACTCATTATTTAAATCAAGCTCAAGTGGTGCATGTAAATTAGTTGAATTAGCTTCGCGGTGCCATAAATTAATCCCTTCGTGGTTTATAGCACGATCACTTGTATGCCATTGTAAATGTGGTAATTGCTCTGCAAAAAAAATACTATGCTGGCCGGTTCCTGAGCCAACTTCGAGTACTGTTTTAGTATTTTTTAATACGTCCTTTAATTGCTCTAAAATAGGGGTTTTATTGTTTTCACAGGCTTGTGAAAATGGCTTTGTCATTACTGTGCACCAAAATTGTAGATTAATGCACAACAGTAAAGCAAATTTAGCTTATTTTGTCGTGATGAAAAAAAGATAATTTTTAAACACTATAACTATCATATGGTTGAGTTAATTTATTACGATTGGTACGTAATATGCTTTTATATAACTAACCCACTAAAGGGTTTAACTTATATTAAATTTCAAAGGATAAAATTATGCATATACCCCCTTATACCGCTGTAGACGCAGCTATTGCTATAACCGAAAAAACCACCGACGATCATAGTTACGCCGTTGATATGAGAGCTACAGTAATCGATTTACTTTCGCACCCTAAACATAATCAACAGGCGATGACCAAACATGAAACAGATCAGATATTTATTCTTGGCTACAATTAAAACTCAAATTAGTATCGCAAATAATTTTTATAATAACTGTTTACACTGAAACCGATTAAATGTAATGATAACTATTATCGTTAACTTAAGTCGGTTTTTTTATGTCTTCAAATTATGCCCAGCATCGTTACCATCAAGAACTCTCTTGCCATTGCTTAAGACCTGGCCTGCATGCACCCATGCTCGTTGCCGATTACATAGAAACCGCCCTTAACGTCGCCAAAAAATTTGAGCAACAACGTAATCCCTTGCTTCAAGAGTTTTATCTTAGACGCACACACCATGAAATTATGAACAAAATGTGCGACCCTCTTATACATAATGCTATTCGTAAACAATGTTTAGAGCAGTTATACAAACCTTTATTAGCACTAAAACGGTTTTATAAAGTGCATAACAATACTGCACAATTTTTAATACTTGAGCGTGAAGCTCGTATTCTTAGTCACGAATTCAACCCTTTTTAAGGAGCACACTTATGAGCAACTTTAGAACAGAATCAGACAGCATGGGCGAGCTACAAGTACCTACTGATGCGCTCTATCAGGCGCAAACACAGCGAGCGGTTAATAATTTTGCCATTAGTGGCTTACCTATGCCAAAGCAATTTATAACTGCACTGGCTTATATAAAACAAGCCGCTGCACAAAGTAACTGTGAGCTAGGCCATTTAAGCAAAGCTAAAGCCGATGCAATTGAGCAAGCTTGCCAAAGTATTATTGATGGTGAACATGTTGAGCATTTTCCCGTTGATATTTTTCAAACAGGTTCTGGCACAAGCTCAAATATGAATGCCAATGAAGTTATTGCAACGCTTGCTAGCCGGATAGGCAATGAAAGCATTCACCCTAATGATGATGTAAACATGGGGCAAAGCTCTAACGATGTAGTCCCTACTGCTATCGCACTCAGTAGCGCAATAAATGTAGTGTACGAATTACTTCCTTCGCTTGAAAATTTATCGCAAAGCCTGGAAAAGAAAAAAGCTGAAGTAGGCCATATAGTTAAAACGGGCCGTACGCATTTAATGGATGCAATGCCTGTAACGTTTGATCAAACACTCAGTGCATGGCAGTCACAAGTTAATCATGCCGCAGCAGGAATTAGACATAGCTTAGAGCGTGTATGCGAACTTGCACAAGGCGGTACAGCTGTTGGAACAGGAATAAATGCCGACCCTAAGTTTGCAGCCAAATTTGCAGAAAATCTGAGTGCCAATGTAGGCATTAGATTTACGCCCAGTAGTAACTTTTTTTATAATATAGGTTCACAAGACGCCATCGTCGCACTTTCTGGGCAATTAAAAGTACTCGCTGTCGCACAAATGAAAATAGCCAACGACCTACGCTGGATGAACTCAGGACCACTTGCAGGTTTAGGTGAAATAGAGCTTGAAGCGCTTCAACCAGGCTCATCTATTATGCCAGGTAAGGTAAACCCAGTAATACCAGAAGCCGCAGCCATGGTAAGCGCACAAGTTATTGGCAACGACGCCACTATTACCGTAGCAGGTCAAGCGGGTAATTTTGAGCTAAACGTTATGCTCCCAGTCATTGCGTATAATATTTTGCAAAGTATTGAGTTACTTGCAAATAGCGCACAAGCGCTGGGCGATAAAGCGATTGCCAGTTTTAAGGTGAATCAGCCAAATATAGATAAAGCACTCGCTAAAAATCCAATTTTGGTAACTGCGCTTAATCCGGTGATCGGTTATGAAAAAGCAGCAAAAATAGCAAAGCAGGCTTATAAAGAAGCCCGCCCAATTATTGATGTAGCTGAGCAGGAAACCGATTTACCACGCAGTGAACTCGAAAAACTACTTAACCCCACCAAACTAACGCAGGGTGGACTTTAACAAAACGATATTTTTTCGCGGCTTTAATTACTTGATAATATAGTTTTTATTGCCGTAAAAAATGCACCGTGTATGATAGTGATGAATATTTCATCACTATCAAGGTTTGTTATGCGTACCCCATTGTTAGCCATACTTTTACCACTTTGTTTAACTGCATGCTTAGATAAAGCACCCACTGAAACGCAGCAAGTAACAATCACCTCAGAAGCTGAAGCACCTAAGCAAGAGCTACAAAAGCTAAAAGAGAACACTCAATTACAAGAAAATACTAAAAAGAACGTAGTTGCTGAAAAAATACCAAAAGCTGATTTAAAAAACGTTTCAATAGACAATATAAAAACAGCTAAAACCGAATTAAATACGCTAATTACAGATAAGCAATGTGATACCAGCACCCAATGTAGAGTAAATGCAGTAGGCAGTCGCGCATGTGGTGGGCCAAGCAGCTTTGTTGTGTACTCAACAAACGCAGCATCTGAGGAACAAGTAGCAGCCCTTAGCGACAAAATTACTAAGCTTGAAAGTAGTTATAATTCACAAAAAGGGATGATGAGCATTTGTCAGCATTTAACAACGCCAAGCACGCAGTGTGTTGAAAATAAATGTGTTAAACTTGAAGGCTCAGCGGTAAGTGCATTTTAAGGATAACGTTATGAGTTGTTTACCATCGGCAATTAAACTATCAATTTTAAGCATTGCTAGCAGCATTTTATTACTAAGTGGTTGTGCTAGTACTGTGACGTCAAATGAGCAAAGTAAAAACTTATCTGACTTAAACTATGATCTGAATAACATGGTGAGTAATAACAGCTGCACTGCAAGCTTTCAGTGCAAAGTACTTGAAGTGGGCGCCCGCGCATGCGGCGGACCGAGTAAATATGCTGTTTATTCAACGCTAAACACATCTCAAGAAGAAGCAGAACAGCTTGCTCAACAAATAACAAAACAAGAAAACATACAAAATAAAGCACAAGGCTTAACTGATTGTTCTCCTGTACTTGAAGTGCAATCGCTGTGTATTAACCACCAATGCCAGTCGTTTGATATAAAATAAAAACGGCCGCGTATAAGCTAATTTCAGCGTTAACTTAAATACGGAATTAACGCTGAAATTACTACCACCAGTACCACGCAAATACCCGCTTTAATAATGTATTTCATGGGCATTGTTTTAAGCACCCAATATGCATAAATAAAACGTACAAAATAACTCGCCGCAGTACCAAACAACGCAAAAATAATTAAGTAAGCAATTAAAACAATATTCATAAAAACCTAATTAAATTATTTCACTTTTTTATTTTTAGTGTGAGCTATTAATAAATCAGCTACTTGTTGCTTTACGGCTCGCTTATCATCGCTTTGTACATCAAAGCGACTGGCTAGTTGCGCTATTTCATCATCATTTAAGTTAAACGATAAACGTTGACGCGTTTTTTTAGACTTTACGTCTAAGCCAAGTATTTTTCGGATCATATCTGACGGCGTTAGCTCTTGATCAATTGCCTGCTTTTTTATCAGCTTTTGAACTTCGCTGCTTAGATCGAATGCCATTTGTGTGGCACGTACAGCTTGTTCCTGACGTAACCACTTATCTTTAGCATCACTCACTTAGCATCTCCGGGAAACAAGTCTACAATGTCTGACATTGGACGCATGAGCGTTAGCGATACTTCGGTTTCGCCGCCATCCCAAATTTCGATATTTAAACCAAAGCCTTCATTATCTGACGCTAAGCAAATCATTTCACATGGCTCACCACCTTCTTGCTCATAGCGAGGCAAAGTTTGGTTGCGGTAATCTTTATTATGGAAATAACACACATAAGGCGACTCGCTTTGTTGGTAGCTTTTAGCTAAAAACTGCATAAAGCGCTCTGGTGTATTTTGCACTGTAATGTGGGTTAACGACTCTTCATCAAAAATACGCGCAAACTCATCAAGGCTAAATATCTCTTCAACTTCGTTTCGCTGAATTTTAATAGAAAAGTTAGCCCACTCTTCGCCATCATCTTGCTCAATTTGTAAAAATACAACTTGGCCGCTATTTGTCTCAAGTACAAATTCAGTATCGCTACTGTGCTGATATTGGTAAGTCTGAATATCAGTAACACGTAACGTTTCACCCTTTAACCATGCAGGATAGGCAAATGAATCAATAACGCTAAACATGTCGCCTTTTTTAAGATCGCTCGGATGATTAAGTTGACGTTCTGGCTCTTTTTTAGATTTGAAAAAATTAAACATAGGAAGGCTGCCTTCTAAGCAAAAAAGGTAACTGAGAAAAACTCGGTTACCTTTTTAAAGTATAAACGTATTAGTTAGCTATTTTGCTTCGCTTTGATGCGAGCTAAAATATCAGCGCTTTTTGGACTTGTGTCGCCAATGCCTGCTTCAGCCATTTTTGCTTTTAAGTCATCGCCATTTACGTCTGACTCAAGTTGCTTTGCAGCACCAAGCTGGTCACTTCGATCTTGTTGGCGCTGTTTAATGCGTTCAAGCGATTGACGAGCCGATGTCATAGACGAGCTGTTTGTATTAAGCGTGCTATTAACAGCCATTGTTGCTTGCTGTACGCTTTCAGTGGTTTTAACCATTGTAAGCTGACGCTGATTTTCTTTAATCGATTTTTCAGCATCTTTAACTTGCTGCTTAAGCGCAACAATGTGATTGCTAAAGCCAGACAATACTTGCTCGTTTTCCGCTTTTTCAGCTTCAAAGTCACCAATTTTTTCTGCAATTTCTAATGCTAACGCTTCGTTGCCCTTTTCAAGAGCTTGGCCTGCATACGCTTCATGTTCAGCGATTGATGCATCTACAGCGCTAATTTTACGCTTAGTTTGCATTTCTTTGGCCATTACTTCAGTAAGGCTTTTTTTAGCTCGGTGAAGTGCATTTTGCGCGTCTGCAATTTCTTGCTCAAAAATACGGATGCCATTTTTGTCTACAATTGCTTCGCCTGCTTCACGAGCGCCGCCACGTACTGCTGTAAATAATTTTTTTAAAATACTCATAATCTTAACTCCACTGACTAGCTATTAATCGTTTAAATACAAGGTCACGGCTTCTAGTGCATCGATAGCGTTATCGGCTAATGTCACTAGTTCGTGGGTAACGTCATCTAGTGATGAATTTACCGACAGTGCACCAAAAATCGCGTATTTGTTATCGATTTTAGCAAATGCACTCAGTGGAATTGGCACGTTTAAACGTAGTAATGTTTCGTTTAACTCGTTGCGTAATTCACTCTTAACTTCATCTTCGTCAAACAAGTAGCTAATACATAACAACTGCTCTTGCGTTTGTGTAACAAAAATTGGAAGTTCATCATTTCCATCAACAATGACTTGTAAAACATCTTGCTCGCCTGGGTTGGCAATCAAGAAAGACTCAAAGTTAGCGCCTTCAGTTTCAAAAGAAGCTAATTTTATTGAAAGTTCATTTAATTCCATGTCTCTGCCTTTTGTCGTTTGACATATTATGTCTGAGTTAAGATTCTCATGGTCGACATATTATGTCAACCATGTTTTATTAGTTTTTATACAATTCGCTTTCTATTTGCCATGCAGTTCGGTAGTAATCATACAACTGACCAGACCCTAACCTATTGACCTCAATACTTTTAACTTGTTCAAAGTAGTGGTTAGGAAATACAAAACTTGCCAATAAATATTCTTTACTAATCCATCTTGATGGCACAGGCATAGCCGTCGCATCATTAATACGGCCACTGGCCGACTGCCCCATTTTAGTCGCTATAGTCCAGCCCCACTGCCCAAAAGAAGGTATGTTTTGCTGATACTGCTCAACATACTCAAACCCAGCAGCTTTAACTGTTTTAGCAATGCTTAAAAACGCTTTTTTAGCGTGATAAGGTGAGGTTGATTGAACCGCCATTGCGCCATCGGGTGCTAATAACTGCCGTACATGATTATAAAAGTAGTCACTGTACATTTTATTTAGATCAGGATGATTAGGGTCAGGTAAATCAATTAAAATAGTGTCGAACTGCTTAGATTGATCAAGCAGTTTTTCAACTTCTAAAAATGCATCACCCACAATTATGTTGGCTCGCGAATCATGCATCGATTTATTGTTTAGCTGTAGCAATCGCTTATTGATGTGCTCTGGCGGCGTAAAGTCACCGTCTTTATGACCAAATAAATTGAGTAGTTGCGCGTCTAAATCTATTAGCGTTACTTCACTTACAGGCCACTTTAAAACATCTCTAAGTGCAAGCCCGTCACCACCACCAATTATTAATACACGGTCGTGTCTGTTAGAGGCAAGCATTGCAGGGTAAACCAGCATTGAGTGATATATTTGCTCATCAATACTTGAGAACTGTAAACGCCCATTTAAATATAAATCGGTAATTGGCTGAGGTTGGTTTTTGCTTAATCTTTCGGTTAAAACTACGTGTTGGTATTTAGTTGCTTGCGAATAAATTACTTTATCTTTGTATAAAACATTACTTAGATTGTTCATCCAGCTACTGCCAAATACTAAAATAAAGCCAAATAATGCCAGTAATACTATATGGCAAACTAAAAGTGCCTTAGCAAAGCGCACATGGGTATGGTAGCGCCATAAAAACGCGAGCCCCGCAATAATATTAAATAACGCCGTCCACGCTGCAGCTTGCATTATAGGCATTGAGAGCATGATACTTACCCAAATGGCTGCACCAATACCAGCACCGATATAATCGGCACCATAAATAGTCCCTGCGTTGTTTTCTAAAAACCGACCATAAACATGCTGACGAATACGCGCTATAAGCGGTATTTCCATACCAATAAATAAGCCCAGTATTAAACCAAAAACATAAGGTAGAAAACGTGACCACTCTTGTAGCTTTTGAAATACGTAACCATTAAGTACAACATCAGGGGGTAAATTAAAAATGCTCGAAAATAAATGAGGAAGAGAATAACTAACTGCTATTACACCCGCTATCGCTAAAATGCAGCCCATGCCAACCAAAGCAATAATGCTTTCTAGCCAAGCAAAAGCGGTAAATGCATCTTTGAACCAGCGCGCTAAAAAAGCGCCTAAGCCCATTGCTACAATCATAGTGCCAATCATGGCGTAAATAGCGCTCTCTACTGAGCCAAGTACACGGCCCGCATAATGAGACAGTAAGTATTCATAAATAAGGCCGCACCCAGCAAGCACGGCCATAACAGTAATAAGTAGTATATCGTGCCCAAGTAAGCGAGACTTACTTGGGGGGGTGTTGGTTGATGACACTGATTATGCGCCTAGTAATGTTGCCATAGTGATACCTACAGCAAATGATACTGCTGCAGAAATAGTAGCTACACCTACATTTTTTTGACGATTAACTTCATCTGAAATATCGCAACCAGATAAAATTATTTTAATTGTCACTAAGTGCAAAATAATAAATGCAACAAGGCTCACTACTGCGCTAATAGCCCAGTATAGTAAACTCGCATTAATATTATCAGCCGCGTAAGGTGCAACACCCGTTGCTGCTGTAATAGCTAATGCACTACCTATTAAAAATCCAGCGTAACGAATACCCACAGCTAAGTTACCATCAACAATTGCTTGTTGTAGGCAGTCGCCACTTTTGTTTGTACGCTTAAATAACTGCACTCGGTATTGGCTAACAAGTAGTAATACAACACTACCTATAATAAAGGCGGCAATTACAATTGGAAGACCATGCCAGCCGTCAGTAGCCACCCATAAAAGAGCTGAGCGAATAACGATAGCAACACTGACAACATGGCCAAAATCAATTATTGAAGCTGTAACGTTACCTTTAACGATTTCGTCGTGCAGGCTTACTTTACGAAGAGCTACTTTATCTTGAAAAAAGTGACCCAACTTAATCAGTACAATTGCTAATGCGCCATAAGCTAACATTTGTAGTGCTTCTTGTTGCAGTGTTGCAGCAAAAGCTCCGCTACTTACACCCGTTAATACAATCGCCAGTGCCACTAAGCCAGCGGCAAAGCTAATACCAAAAGCAAAGTTATCACGCTCTGTTATTTCATCATTTGCATGTAAGTTTGAAACCCAGCCTTTTATATATTTAAGGCTTACAAATAATAAAACAATAATTGCAAAATCAATCGCCAGCGCTTGCAGTGACCACATAGTTATTCCATTAAATTCATACATATTATTCTAACTCCAACTTTATTCTTTTACTTACCACGGCTCACGCCACGAGAGGTTCTGCTACCGCTATCACGCACCGATCCTGAGCTATTGCTATAACTGCTCGAACGAGAATAACTACTGCGGCTTTTTGCTGGCGTATAACTACTACGGCTTAAACCTGATGCACCTGTTTTTTTACTCGCATAAGGGCTTGTAAACTGCTTACCTTGGCGTTGGTATGTTTGGCGCGTGCGTGTTTCTAGCGCGCTTTGGGTTTTAATTTGTTTAGGGCTTGAATAACGCGAGCGGCCATAGTCATTGTAATAGCTATACTTTCGGCGCTTACTCCAGCTTCCATATTCAACACGATCAAATACATCACCTAAAATACGGTACATTCCGTACCATTGCCAAAAGCTAATACCGTTACTATTTGATTGCCAGTTACCATAGTTAGGGTTACCTACCATTTGGTTACCAACACCCTCACCTTCAGCTTGCTTACTAATTGCGCCTACACGCGCTAAAGTGCCTTTGGATATATCAGCTAGCATATTAATAGGATCGGTTAACGCATCAGAAAATAGCGTAGGTTTAGATGCATCACGCAACAAATCAATGCTATGTAACGTATCTTCGTAAGGAGGAATTAAGTAAGTTCCTTTAATATCTTTAAGTCGCTGTGTTAAGCCACTATAAAGTGCGCCTTGGCGCGTTGCATCAAGGGTAATTACATCAACAACTTTTGTAAGCTCTGGTTGTTGTTTTTTAAGAAGCTCGCCATATTCTTTAAGTAACACAGCATTACGTACACTTCCATTATCGAGTGCAGTACCAAGCTGAGACAGCTCCGTATCTACCTTTTTAATAGACTCTTGAATTGTTTGTTGCAGCTGCTCTTCTTTCGATTGACAACCCATAAGCACTGCGAACAAACAAAACAGGCTTATAAGTTTCCAAGCTTTAATATTCGACATTCATGTCACCTGATTTACTAAATTAACTCAGGTAGTTTTACACAGGTCACTTATTAAACCAAGAATGAAATTGCAACAAAATGAGAAGAAACGTGGGACTCTGTAATCAGGGTCTGATTTATTGAGAATTTAGTGAAAATATTAAGCTATATCGTAAGGTTAGAATTGAAGTTTAAGCGTTATAAGGGGGTACTTACAGTGATTTTAGCGTCAGGAATCGCTGCGCTCGCC
>NZ_WTKT01000027.1:0-44478 GCF_011378685.1 Pseudoalteromonas sp. C8 | reverse complement strand
CCAGCTGAGCTAAGTCGGCACTGCTTTAGTACGGGGCGAGATATTAGAGTAAGGTTTATTGGGATGCAACAATAAAATTAAAAAAAGTGTAAATTTTTAGTTTAAATGCTCAATATTCACGCGAAAACACGTTTTTTGCACTTTTTTATACTGTTTCGGTTAATTCGTACCAATAATTCAATCCCTTCATTACGAGCAATGAATCAAAAATACTTCCTGCAAATTGCTGCTGCAATAGTGAGCCATAGCCACCAGCAAAAATAATTTGTGTTGCTTGTTCTGTTTTTTGAGCCGTTAAATTCAGCTTAGCTTGCTCAATTGCCCCGATGGTTGCCACTAAGGCACCGTTTTTTAAACCATTTGGCGTGTTTTTACCCAATTCATTAGTAAACGGTGTTTTACCGTCATCAAAAACACGTTGGGTGTTTTGTGTAAGCGATGAGGTCATTAAATCAAGCCCGGGTAAAATCCAGCCACCTAAATGTAGGCCTTCACTATTGAGCACATCAATTGTTGTCGCAGTACCCGCATCAACAACAATACATGCTGTGTTTGGATATAACGTAAAGCCTGCAATAAGCGCAAGCCACCTGTCTATGCCTAAGTTACCCACATGCTCGTAAGCACATACAAGATCTCCAAGCGTTTTGGTTACCTTGGCCTCAAAGCAAGTAATATTATTGCTAGCCGCTTGCGCGAGAATATCGTTTAGTAAATCACTGCGCCCTACGCACGCATAAATCACTTCGGTTATTTGCAACCAAGGTAGGTTATTTATATCTGCTGGTTGTGCTTGCTCGTTATGCCACAGCACAGCTTTTAGTGATGTATTTCCTACGTCGATCAGTAATCTCATACTTGCGCCTTTCTGAGGGAGACTTCACCACCGTAATAACTTTTTACTTCACCATCTTGGCGAATTCGTATTCCACCTTGTGGGTCAATACCTTCGCATATTCCACGCCAGCTTCGGTGCCCTGTATTTACCTCAACATAATCGCCAGCAAACGCATTAAGCGAATTCCATTGCTCATACATATCTTGTAAGCCAGTTTGACGATACTGCACTAAACGCTGCTCTAAATGATAAGTAAGTGACGCCACTAGCTGGTTTTTATCAAGCTTTTGAGTATGTTGATTTAAGTCGGTCCACGCTTGGTCTATATGTTGGCTAAAACTCTCAGGCATTTGTAAATTAATACCTATACCAATCACTAACTGACAAGGTCCTTGCGGTTGCCCATCTAATTCAACCAATACACCTGCAAGTTTTTGTTTATTTATATAAATATCGTTAGGCCATTTAAGCTCTACGTCAATTTGGTATAACGCTTTAATTACATCATAAACAGCAAGGCCTACCGCAATTGATACACCCATTGCAGCTTGAAGCCCGTCATCTAAACGCCAAAAGTAACTGTAATACAGATTAGCGCCAAATGGGGATTGCCAAACACGGCCGCGTCGGCCACGCCCTGCTTGCTGCATTTCAGCAACAATAACAGTGCCAGACTCAGGCGCTGTTTTAGCCTGTATACGGCGCATAAGCTCGCTGTTGGTCGAATCAATAATAGGGTGCACTTCTACATCGGCAGTATTAGCACCTAGCGCTTTGTAGTGCTGATCAATTTGCGTTTTATTTAAAAGGCTCACTTGGTTATTTAAGCAATAGCCTTTGCCAGTCACTTTAAAAATGTCCAAGCCCATTTCTTGTAACGTTTTGATATGTTTACTCACCGCAGCTCGGCTAATTCCTAGCTTTTCACCCAAGGCTTGGCCAGATACAAAGCCCCCTTGGTTGAGTGCATTTAAAATAGCGAGTTTGTTTCCATCAGGTGCTTTCATTGCTCAGGCTCCGCGTTAATATGGCATTCGCTGCGCGCATCTATTAAACGTACTTCGTGTTCTAGCATAATGCTGTAACGCGTATAAACAACTTGCTGAATGTGTTTAATCATTTTTATTAAGTCGATACCTTCACTATTTCCGTGATTAACAAGTACTAGTGCTTGTTGTTGATGCACTTCTATACCTGCCTCGCGGTGCCCTTTTAAACCACTTTGATCGATTAACCAACCTGCTGCGACCTTGTGATGACTTTGCCCATATTCGTAATGAGGTAAATCTGCAAATTCTTTTAATAGCTCAGCTAACTGCTGGTTGGTTATTATTGGGTTTTTAAAGAAGCTACCCGCATTGGCAAGTGTATATGGGTTAGGTAATTTGCTATTGCGAGTTTCTATTACTTGATCGAATACTGCTTGCGGAGTAATAATATCTAGCTGTTGCAAAGGGCCATAACTTAATACTGGTTGCCATTTTTTTGGGAGCGCTAAATGCACTTGCGTGATCACCGCTTTATTTTTGAGAGCATTTTTAAATATTGAGTCTCTGTAAGCAAATTCACATTGCTCGTTATTTAGTGAATGCATAGTTTTAGTGGTTATATCAAAGTACTCTACCAACTCAACAAATTTAGCTATCTCAACGCCATAAGCACCAATATTTTGTACCGGTGATGCGCCAACAGTGCCCGGTATAAGTGCTAGATTTTCAAGCCCGGGTATATTTTTCTCTAATAAATAACTGACTAGTTGATGCCAGTTTTCGCCTGCAGCAATACTTATTAGTGTGTCGCTCTCACGCTCGGTAATTTTAATACCTTTTGAGGCTATTTTTATAACCGTACCCATGTAGTCATTTAAAAATACGGTATTACTGCCCTCGCCTAGCAAACAAAACGGTGCACTAAAACTTTGCGTTTTAAGTTGCTCAAGCTGAGTAATTTCAACAAAATTTTGGCATTGGCTGTTTAATGCGAATGTATGTAAGGAGTGTAATGAATGCGCCACAAAGCTCTCTAAAAATACCGGTAACTAATCGCAATAGTTTACCTCATCGTCGCAAATGTGGCACTAGATTGTAAAAATCACTCAACCCACCGTGTCAATCGTGATATAAAACCAGCACTTTTTTATTTGTGTTCAGAGTAATGATGAAAATTAAACCTCTTTTTTTAAGCCTCGCTATGGCGGGTATGTGTTCGCAAGCAATGGCTAATGCGATTGACCAAAACTCGTATGCTAACCTTGATGATGTTGTTACTACTCACTTAAACCTTGATTTAGATGTCGACTTTGCCGACAAGCAGTTAGAAGGTTTTGTGGAGCATACTCTTCAGTGGAACAACAGCAAAAGTAGAACTCTCGTACTTGATACCCGCGACTTAGACATTGATAAAGTAATGTACAAAGACCAAAGTGGTAACTGGAAAAAAGCGACTTTTGATTTAGCTAAGCGAGATGACGTTAAAGGTTCAAAGCTTACTATTGTGTTTAAAAACCAAGCTGAAGTAGTTCGTATTTACTACAACAGTCGTCCAGAAGCATCTGGCCTGCAATGGTTAACACCAGAGCAAACGGCAAGTAAAACGCATCCATTTATGTACAGCCAATCGCAAGCAATTCATGCACGTAGTTGGATCCCAGTGCAAGATACACCCGCAATGCGTGTAACTTACTCTGCACGAATTCATACACCAAAAGATATACGTGCTGTAATGAGTGCCGACAACAAAGATGCGCTTTATAAAGATGGCGACTACATTTTTGATATGCCACAAGCAATTTCACCTTACCTAATTGCTATTGGCGCAGGTAACTTAGAATTTAAAGCAATGTCGCACCAAACTGGCATATTTGCTGAGCCTACAATTTTAGATGCCTCAGTTGCTGAATTTGACGACACCCAAGCCATGATCGATAAAACAAACGCTATGTACGGCGAATATGCATGGGGTCGCTACGACTTATTAATGCTACCGCCAAGTTTTCCGTTTGGTGGCATGGAAAATCCACGCTTATCGTTTATAACTCCAACGGTTGTTGCTGGTGATAAAAGCTTAGTTAACCTTATTGCCCATGAGCTTGCTCATTCTTGGTCAGGTAACTTAGTAACTAACGCAACGTGGGAAGATTTATGGTTAAACGAAGGTTTTACCTCGTACGTTGAAAACCGCATTATGGAAGAAGTATTTGGTCGTGACCGTGCGGTTATGGAACAAGCACTTGATTCAGCGTCTTTACGCGCACAAATTAAAACAATTGATGCACCAGATACACGCCTTAATTTAAAACTTAATGGCCGCGACCCAGACGATGCGTTTAGCTCAGTGCCTTACACTAAAGGTCAGTTATTTTTAATCTATCTAGAAAACAAATATGGCCGCGATAAGTTTGACCCGTTCGTAAAAGCGTACTTTAAAGAGTTTTCATTTAAATCACTTACTACCGCGCAATTTGTTACTTACTTAAAAGCTAACTTAATTGAGAAGTACCCTGGTGTTGTAAGTATGGACAAAGTAAACGAATGGATTTTTGAGCCTGGCTTACCAAGTGATGCGCCAAACCCTACTTCTGATGCATTTGATAAAGTAGATACTGCAACAGCAGCATGGTTGAAAGGCGACACAACAGCAGCTCAACTACCAACGACTGATTGGTCTGTGCATGAGTGGCTACACTTTTTAAATAACTTACCACGCGATTTAAGCATAGAGAAAATGAGCGAGCTTGATAGTGAATTTAACCTAACGCAATCAACTAACGCTGAACGTGCGTTTGCTTGGTTTATGCTAGCAGTAGGTAATGGTTATCAACCAATTTATCCTGCGCTTAATAAGCACTTATCAGGTATTGGCCGTCGTAAGTTAATTGTGCCGTTATATAAATCACTTATCACTAACGGTAAAAAAGACTGGGCACAAAGCGTGTACTTAAAAGCACGCCCTGGGTATCACCCTCTTGCGCAAGGTACTATTGACGCATTATTTGAATAAATAGCGTTAACTAGAAACTAAAAAGGGCCAAATTTGGCCCTTTTTGTTTTTCTGTTATTTTACTTTGTTACTTTTTCTAAAAAAGCTTTACGCTCTGCAGTTGTGGCTTGTTGCCACCAAAAATCAAGCATTTGCGGCGCACTTGGCATGCCTTTACCTGTAATTGGTGCTATCGGCTTTATTGGCTGACTAGGACGTGAAGGTCCTGCTGGCAATGTATTTTGCATTACCGGTTTATTGCTTGCTAGTTGCGTGTTAGAAATAACACTTAAAGGCTTAGCAACAGCGCTACTTTTTGCTTTTAAACTCACTTGAGGGGCTTCTGCAAACACTTTTGCAGATACTGCATTTTCAGCACGATTAAACACTAAGGTATAATCTTTACCTGCTTCAACAGTTACACTTACCCAAAATGGTTCCGACTCCACAACTTCATGCGTGTCGTAATCATCTTCATATAAATCGGTGTACTTTAGCCTAAGCTGATAAGTTCCGGGGGCAAACTCTACATCATCAATACGACTAAACAAAGAGCTTTCTAGCATTTTATCGCCCACTTGCAGTGGTACAAATTCTTCTGGAAAGTGAATATTCTCAGCATTAGCCGAAAAACTAAGTAGTAATGCAACTGCACTACTTATTAAAATTGGTTTAAGCATATTAACTCCTTTATTTGATTTCAGTTTGACACTGCTTTGAAAGTTTGTCATTAGTGAGCTTAAAATTCACAACACTTAATTAGGAACACACTATGAGCCAAGAAACTATTTTTACCAAAATCATTAATCGTGAAATTCCAGCAGATATTATTTACGAAGATGAAAACACTCTCGCATTTAAAGATATAAACCCACAAGCGCCATTTCATGTGTTAATTATCCCAAAAAAAGCAATTGCTACTATAAATGATATAAATCCTGAAAACTCACATTTAGTAGGCAACTTATACGTAGTTGCAGCTAAATTAGCTAAGCAACATAATTTTGCTGAGGACGGATACCGCGTAGTTATGAACTGTAACGAACATGGTGGGCAAACTGTTTATCACATACATTTACACATGCTTGGCGGTAAAGAAATGGGCTGGCCACCTTATCAAAATGTAAAAAAAGTAAAATAATTAAAAGTTTTCATTAAATTGTTCCACTCAATTAATTAGTTACAAATGTTATGATTTTTCATAGTTATAAAGAATAAATAGTTACTTATTTGCAACATTTTGTGTTTAAATAATCGTAATATCGTATTTGTTATTGAGTACATCAGCGATTTTCTAATACAAAAGGTGTGGAAGTCGTGGTAAACTTAGTCAGTCAGCTTTATAAAAGAGTATAAAAAACATGAGCAGTTCAGCCTTTTTGTTATTAGATCAAGAGCCAATTAACACTATTGGTATTAACGTTTTAGAACCTTTGTTAAAAACGCAAGGCCTTGACGTAACCACAGGTACTAATATTTTAGACATACCTGAAGGGACTCGACTTTTGTTTATTGAAACATCAAGCAAGGATGCATGGGGAAAACTAAAAGAACAACTAGTAAACCTACGTATTAAATGCGATATCATATTATTTAATTTAGACGAAAACCCTGAACTTGCTAATCGTGCATTGTTAAGCGGTATTCGTGGCGTATTTTACACAACAGATAACGCCGATGTATTAATGAAAGGTATTCGCTTACTACTTGAAGATCAACTTTGGTACCGTCGCGATATTATGTGTAATGCATTAAATCGTATGCTGCAATTTAATAAAGATGCGCTGCATAAACTAACCGAAGGCGATATTGAGCCTGTTAAACTTACTAAGCGAGAAAAAGCAATAATCTCACTAATGAGTAAAGGTTCGAAGAATAAAGAAATCGCAGAAGATTTAAGTATCAGTCCACACACAGTTAAAACACATTTATATAGCGCATTTAGAAAAACTAAATGTCGTAACCGTATTGAGCTCCTATCTTGGGCACAACAAAATATCCCTGATGAAATTCGTTAATCATATATTTAGTTTAAAATTAAAAACAGACACTTAGGTGTCTGTTTTTGTATGTGTTACACACTTATTTAATACCAATTTGCTTGCCTAAGTGATCTGTTTTGATAATTGGTATAAGTGTATACTTTTAATAACCTTAGTTTAAAACTACTTTGCTGGAATATTAATGCTCGACTCTTTCACTCTTTATTTTGCCAGCATTGCCATCATGGTCGTAATGACCTTACTTAACTTTTTAACATGGCGAACAAACAAACAAATATCGGGCACGCTGCTATACATTTTTTATCCCATATTGCTATTAGGCTCTGTTATTGGCTTTACTCTTGTTGGTGATACACATAATTTAGTAATTATTAGCGCTGCCAGTAGCATGATGTTTGCCGCATCAATAGTGCACTGCCTTTCACTTAGTCAGTTTTTAAATTATCGCGGTATTGGTTTTAAATTACTCTGCTCAGTGACCGCTTTTTGCACTGTAATGCTTGGCTATTACACCTTTTTTGACCCATCTTTACACGAAAGAGTGATTGCATCCGATATACAACACATAGCAGAAGCCTGTTTTTTACTGTTTATATTTATTAAGTGTGCACGCAAACCCTATCCTAATGGCAGTATTGTATACATAACCATTTTAACGCTTGTTGCTTTAAGCTTTATTGGCCGCTCGTTATTTATGGATAACATTGAACAAAAAAATCTTTTAGTAAACGGCTGGTTTAGCTCTTTGCTATTTTTAAATGGCGTGATTGCACCCATGTTTTATGCTGCAGGTATGGCGTTATTATGTAATGAGCGCAGAGAGCAGCACCTCAATAAATTAGCCGATAAAGCACAAAAAGATTTAGAAATACGCGGGCTCTTTTTATCAACTATAAGCCACGAAATTCGCACCCCGCTAAACGGTATTTTAGGCAGCGCCCAACTTGTTATGAACCAAACAAGTGATACCCGCAATAAAGCCTATTGCGAAGCGATTATAAATTCTGCCGAATCACTTAACTTATTGGTAGATAAGGTCCTTGATTACGCGAGCCTAGATCAAAGTGACGAAGCGCTTTACGAAGAAGATGTAGAGTTTAAAACATGGCTTAATAATTTATGTTTATTACTAAGCCCTCTCGCCGAGCAAAAGCAACTCAAGTTTGAACTAATATGTAATATTCCTGAGCAAGCCTGTTATTACTGCGACCAGCAAAAACTTAGGCAAATAATTATTAATTTAGTGGGTAATGCCATTAAGTTTACAGACCACGGAACCGTTAAAATTCAGGTTGATTTAGTATTAGAAAAACAACTTGAGCACACTATAAAAATTAGTGTCAAAGATTCAGGGCCAGGTATAGAAAATGATGAGATAGCCTACTTAACAGAACCTTATGTACAAAGTAGCGCAGGCAAAGAAAAAGGCGGAACCGGCCTTGGTTTAGCTATTACTAGCCGCCTGCTTGAAAAGCTCAGTAGCCGACTCGAAATAGCCAGCCAGCTTGGTACTGGTAGTGTATTTAGCTTTACCGTTACTTTTACTTTAGGTGAATTAAGCCTTGTAGAGCAGCGCCATCAAACTAAAGATTACTTAACAGGTCTTGATGTATTACTGGTTGAAGATTTAGATTTAAATCAAAAAATTGCTATAGAATTTATGGCCGACGATGAACACAAAATTAAGCTCGCAAAAGATGGGAAAAGTGCCATAGAGCTCATGCAAGCTCACCACTTCGATGTTGTTTTGCTTGATATGAACCTACCTGATTTAACAGGCCAAGAAGTACTTAAACGTCTAAAACGCATTGATCATAAAAATCAACGAACGCCAGTACTCGCATTTACTGCAAGCCTTAGCCCTGACGAAGTAAAAGAGTATTTAGAATTAGGAATAAAAGACATTGTAGGCAAGCCTATTAAGCATAAAAAGCTTCGCCAAGCACTTAGCGACTCTCAATCTAATCAAACTGCGAGTATTGCAGTAGAACTTATTGATACCTTGTATGACAAAACAGCGGCCGAAACACTCACCAGCTCATTTAGTGAAGATGAAGTATCGTCGATTTATAATGAGTTTGTGCTTTCGGCGCGTAACAAGCTAATTCGCTGTCAAAAGCTTATTGACCAACAACCAGAGCAATGCATTAAACTTTTACATCGCCAAGCAAGTACCGCTCTGCAATTAGGGTTTAACCGCTACGGCATTGAGCTTAAAAAAATAGAGCGCCGTTTACTCGATAAAAAGCCACATAACGACATGCTTGATGAAGCGCTAGATCTGTGGCAACGCAGCTTAGAGCAATATTTAAAGTTTGTGCGTGGGCAGTTAGAGTAATAGTGAATTAGCTTTAAAATAGCTAATTATTAGCCTCTTCCATATTTATCATCAAATCGCTCTATATCGCTTTCATCAAGTACAGCACCGGTTTGCACTTCAATGACAATTAACGGCTCTTTTTGATTATTAGCCAAGCTATGAATTTGTTTTGCGGCGATATAACACGATTGGTCGTGCGTTAGCGTATACGCTTGCTCATTAATACACACATCTGCAATACCCGAAACCACAACCCAATGTTCAGCACGATGCTGATGGCGCTGCGTCGAAAGCTTAGCACCGCTGTTAACAGTAATTTTTTTAACTTTAAAGCCAGTGCCTTCAACCAAAGTACGGTAATTCCCCCATGGGCGAAAAACCACTTGATGATGGTTAAGTTTATCAGCCTGTGTTGTAGCAATTTGCTTAAGCAACAAAGGCAAAGAATCTAGCTCATTTTGGTTTGCAATTAACGTGGCATCATGAGTATGAATAATTGCTAAACTGCTTACTCCAAGCGTGGCAATAGTGTGTTCAGCCTCGTTAATAACTAAGTTATTAGTGCTTTTTTGAGCCATATAATTAGCATTTAAGCTATTACCGTTTTCATCTTTTTTTGTAAGCGCATCAAGGGATGAAAAGCTACCTACATCACTCCATTTTAAATCAACAGGCATAACAACTACGTTATTACTGCGCTCTAAAATGGCGTAATCAATTGAATCGCTTGGGCAGTGTTCAAGCGCACTGTTGCTTGGGCGGGTAAACCCTAAATCTTTGGTAAATTGCGCCGCTGCAGCGACACTTGTTGCTATTTTTGGCGCAAACCGCTCGAGCTCTTTTAAATAAGCCGCAGGGGTAAATAAAAACATCCCGCTATTCCAACTATAACCACCTTGGGTTAAATAACGATTCGCTGTATCTAAGTCAGGCTTTTCTTTAAATTGTGCAACATCGTAACAACCCGTTCCAGCAATAGCCGCGCCTTGTTTTATATAACCATAGCCAGTATGCGCCTTTGTAGGAGTAATAGAAAATGTCACTAGTTTTCCTTGCTCAGCAAGTTTTACAGCTTCAGGGAGCTTAGCCGTTAATACATCAAAGTTTTTAATATGATGATCGGCAGGCATCACTAGTAGCGGACCAGTAACACCATTTTGTAGTGCGTAATGCGCCGCTAATGCGATGGCAGGCGCGGTATTTTTACCGTTAGGCTCAAGTAATAATGCACTAGGGGCTAAGCTTGCAACTTGCTCGGCGGCAATAAATCGGTGCTGTTCGTTACACACTAAAATAGCATTATCGAACAACCCATCAGAAACACGCGCCAATGTACTTTGCAGTAATGACGTGTTCCCATTAAGCAGTGGTAAAAATTGTTTAGGCATTGCTTGGCGAGAGAGCGGCCACAAGCGAGAGCCTATGCCACCTGCTAAAATTACAGGAGTGATTAAAGTGTTCATAATGTACATTAGCCGCCAACAAAAATATCAGCGACTATTTTAACACTTTATTGGCTCTGCGCTAAATTAACGTGTTTATATTAATGTAAAAGAGTCTGCATCTAAATAGGCAGGAAACGCTGCTTTAAACTCATCCAGTGGCGCTTTTTCAAGCGTGATAGTAACTAGTTGCTCTGCGTCATCTTGCGTTTTAGTTAACGCATCACCTTTGAAGTCGTATACTGCGGTACCGCCATTGTGCGCCACACCATTACCGTCTTCCCCCACGCGATTAACACCTACTACGTAACATAGGTTTTCCATTGCACGCGCCATAAGTAACGTATCCCAAATATGGCGGCGCACAGCTGGCCAATTTGCTACGTTTATCATTACATCGTAGTCGTTATTATTACGTTGAAATACCGGAAAGCGGAGGTCGTAACATACCTGCGGTAATAGTTTAAAACCGTTAATTTCAAAAACTTTGCGCGCCTGCCCTGCTACAACGTAATCGCCCTCACTGCCTAAGCGAAATAAATGACGTTTGTCGTAATAGCTCACCTCACCATCGGGCTTTACCCAATAAAACCGATTGGCTTTTTTATTGCCTTGTGCAACCAGTACCGAACCGGCAATAACCGCATTATGTTTATGAGCCTGTGCCTTTAACCAAGTAAGCACTTTACCGTTTTCGGGCTCTGCACAATCTAAATTAATAGCAAAGCCAGTCGAAAATGTCTCTGGTAATAAAACTAAATCGGGCTGATTAGTCATTGCCTCAAGCTGCTTATTAAACATGGCTAAATTAGCGTCTTTATCAAGCCAATGAAGCGAACTTTGCAATGCTGTAATAGTTAAAGTTGACATAATATTTGCGCTGCCTCTATCAGAGTGTTGTCGTTTTTAGCAAAGCATAAACGAATTACTTTATCGGTTGGTGGCTTTTGATAAAACACACTTAACGGAATAGCCGCAACACCTGCTTGCTCTACTAACCAATGGCAAAATTCAACATCGTTTAAATCCGATACATCGCCGTAATCTAACAATAAAAAGTAAGTGCCTTGGCTAGGTAAAATTTTAAAACGGCTGTTACTTAAATGACTCGCTAATAAATCACGCTTTTGCTGATAAAACCTACTTAGCTCATCTATATGCTCGCCTTGCTGCTCTAGCATATCGCCAAGCGCATGTTGTGCGGGGGTAAAGCTTGAAAACGTAACGTACTGATGTACTTTCCTAAATTCTATAGCTAAATCGGCAGGTGCAATACAGTAACCCATTTTCCAGCCCGTACAGTGGAACGTTTTACCAAAACTCGATATAACAAAGCTTTTGCTAAATAACTCATCATCGCGTAATACGCTTAAATGCGGTTGCTGATCAAACGTAATGTGCTCATATACCTCATCGCTTATTACATACAAATTGTGAGTACCAACTAACTCTTTAAGCGCTTTTATATCTTGTGGCTGTAATATTTTACCGCTTGGGTTATGAGGCGTATTAATAATAATGGCACGGGTATTTTTAGTAATTGCTTGGCTTACTACTTGCCAATCAATAGTGTAATTTAGCGCACTTAAAGCAATGTGTACCGACTTTCCACCAGCAAGTTCAATTGCCGGCTGGTAGGAGTCATATGCAGGGTCAAATACAATTACTTCATCATTAGGGCGCACGATTGTTTGAATAGCCACAAACAATGCCTCTGTTGCACCCGAGGTAACAGTAATTTGATCAGCCGCGTTTATATCAGCTGCATATTTACGCTTTGCTAAATTAGCTATTTGTTGCTGTAATCGTGGTACACCACTTGAAGGTGAATATTGATTGACGCCCTGCTGAACATAATAATTTAGCTGCGTTTTTAAAAGTTCAGGAGCATCAAACTCAGGAAAGCCTTGAGAGAGATTAATTGCCGAAAACTCATTAGCCAACCCGCTCATTTGGCTAAATATACTAACGCCTAAATTTGGTAATTTACTTTCAAACACGTGAAGCCCTTAATGATGGTTTTGCGCTTAAAGCGATGCTATCATTGCTTAAAACAGAAGTATAGCCGTCTAAAAACAATTAACTTTACGCTCATTAGTGAGGAATGTATGCAAAACAATACCGCTATTTCACAACTTATTGAAGCCGGAAAATGGGTTAGCCAAAAAGGCTGGGTACCCGCAACAGGCGGAAACTTTTCAGCTCGTACTAGCACTGGCTTTGTTGTTACGGCAAGTGGGCACGATAAAGGCTCACTGACGCAAGCGCATTTTTTGCAATTAGACCACCAAGGCGAGCGCCTAAGTGGAGCTGTAAAACCATCGGCAGAAACACAATTACACCTAAGTTTGTATCAGCTTATACCTTATGCACAGTGTGTTTTACATACTCATTCTGTAGCCGCCACCGTACTGTCGCAAATTACCCAAAGTCATCAGCTTGATTTAACAGGCTATGAAATGCAAAAAGCACTGAGCGGCTTTACTTCGCATTTAGAAACGCTGAGCATTCCTATTTTCGATAACGATCAAGATATTGACCGATTAAGCCTGCTGGTCAGTGACCATCATTTACATACACCTATAGAA
Source organism: Pseudoalteromonas sp. C8 (assembly GCF_011378685.1). Lineage (NCBI taxonomy): Bacteria > Pseudomonadati > Pseudomonadota > Gammaproteobacteria > Alteromonadales > Pseudoalteromonadaceae > Pseudoalteromonas > Pseudoalteromonas sp. C8. The sequence continues at coordinate 31,309 of NZ_WTKT01000027.1, read as the reverse complement.
CATGGCGTACTTATACGTGGTCATGGTTTATATGCAGTAGGACGCAATATTGATGAAGTTCGTCGCCACCTAGAAGCCTTAGAGTTTTTATTTAGCTGCGAGCTAGAGCGCTTAAAAATAATAGGTATTCAAGCGGGAGTGACTAAATGATTAAAGCCATTTTAACCGATATTGAAGGCACAATAACCCGCATCTCGTTTGTTAAAGAGGTATTGTTTCCTTACGCGGCAAAACAGTTACCGACCTTTGTACGCGCCAATGCTAACAAGCCCGATGTAGCCGAGCAAATCAGTGCCGTAAAAGCGCTTATAGAAAAGCCAAACGCCGATATAGAAGAAGTCATTAGCACCTTACTTACCTGGATTGACGAAGATAAAAAAATCACTCCACTTAAGCAGTTACAAGGCTTAATTTGGCAAACAGGGTATGAACACGGCGATTTTAAAGGTCATTTATACCCAGATGCATTTGATTTTTTACAAGCACAGCACAATAACGATACTGCTTTGTATGTGTACTCGTCAGGGTCGGTAAAAGCGCAGCAGCTACTTTTTAAATACAGTGATTATGGCGACATTCGCAGCTTATTTACTGATTTTTTTGACACCAAAGTTGGCGCAAAACAAGAGCAAACAGCCTATAACACTATTGTTGATCTGTTACCGTTTAAAGCAGCAGAAATACTCTTTTTAAGTGATGTAGCCGGCGAGCTTGATGCCGCGCAAGCTGCGGGCATAAAAACATTACATTTAATTCGTGATGGGCAAGCAAACACCAAAACACATCCTTATATTAATGACTTTAGCCAATTTAAATTGGAGCAATTAGTATGAGCCAATTAACAGTGTATGCCGACAACAATGCAAACAAAGCACTTGTAAGCACATCAAATGCTGATGATATTGCAAAGCAACTAGCTAAAGTAAACGTACGTTTTGAACAGTGGCAAGCAAATGCAGATATTAATGAGCACACCACCCATGAGCAAATTATTAGTGCGTACAAAAACGATATAGATCGGTTAAAAACTGAAAATGGCTATCAAACAGTAGACGTTATATCTCTAGCTAAAGGTAATCCTGCCTCATCAGAGCTGCGCAAAAAGTTTTTATTTGAACATACTCATAGTGAAGACGAAGTACGTTTTTTTGTAAAAGGCCAAGGGCTATTTTGCCTACATTTAGACAATAAGGTTTATCAGGTACTTTGCCAACAAGGCGATTTAATTTCAGTGCCTGAACTTACCCCGCATTGGTTTGATATGGGAAGCGATCCTGAGTTTACTGCCATTCGCTTATTTAACAATACAGAGGGCTGGGTAGCAAAAAGTACTGACTCGTCTATTGCAGAGCAATTTCCGCTATTATCGTAAGTTAGTCATTCAAAACCTTGGTCCACACTAATAAACATAACGTGGACCAAAAATATCGCGAAGTTACTTAAGCTTTATAAGTTCGCCATTTTCAACCTGACTCTGGTTATAAACACCGGTGTCTAACACCCATCCAGTGACCAGCTTTGCCGGCGTTATATCAAATGCAGGGTTATATACATTAGCATTGGTGGGCGCCCATAAAGCCTCGCCAAAGCTACCGCTAACCCCGCGCACTTCTTGAGGATTACGTTGCTCTATTTCTATATCATCACCACAAGCGGTGTTGGTATCAAGCGTGGTAATAGGCGCGACCACATAAAATGGAATGTTATGAAAATATGCAAGTACGGCTAAATTATAAGTGCCCACTTTATTGGCAAAATCACCATTGGCAGCAATACGATCAGCCCCTACCACTATTTTATCTACTTTACCTGCAGCCATTAAACTTGCCGCCATATTATCGCAAATTAGAGTGTAAGGTATTTTCCAGCGCTCAAGCTCAAAGGCAGTTAAGCGACCGCCTTGTAATAATGGTCGTGTTTCATCAACCCACACATGTACGTTGCCATGTTTTTGCTGCGCTTTATAGATAACACCTAGTGCAGTACCAATACCAGCGGTTGCAAGCGCCCCTGTATTACAATGGGTTAATATGTTGTCGCCACTATTTATAAGTTCGGCGCCACGGCTTGCCATTCGCTCACACAGCTCAATATCTTCAATAAACAACCGCTCGGCTGTGGTAACAATACCGGCAACATAATCGCTTTGCGTTAAAGCTTTACGCAATGCCGCCATACAATGCATTAAATTAACCGCCGTTGGGCGAGTGGCTTCTAGCTCATTGATTGCTTTTTCAAGCTCACCTTTAACTACCCCTTGCTCAGCTAAATACGCCACTAACAAGCTCGCGCTTAAACCAATAAGTGGAGCTCCACGTACTTTTAAACTAATGATCAGCTCTTTCATGGTTTCTACATCATGGCATTGATGCCATACCTGCTGGTGAGGTAGTAAATATTGGTCGAGCACACTAAGCGACCCGTTTTCATATTTTAAACTGCTTGCGATTAAATTTTGCATAATGCTTAAGGTATTAAAAATGCGTAACGTTATTTTACACCACTTTGAATAACTCTCAAGTTGGACTTATAGACATCTAAACATTTAAAGGTATAGAATGCTTAAAAGCTGATTTTTGAGATTTAAACCATGACTAACTATGTTGCTTTTAATGCACAGCGCGCTATCGATTATGTATCGACATTAATTGAATCTAAACAATGTAATTTTTTTGCTCCCGGACAAGCCTTATCGGCATATGAGTTTGGTGATGGCAATCTTAATTTAGTATTTAGAATTACTGATGAGCAAAACAATAGTGTTATTTTAAAGCAAGCTCTGCCTTATGCGCGTTGCGTGGGTGAGTCGTGGCCATTAACGCTTGATAGAGCTCGTATAGAAGCACAAGTTTTGCTTAATCATGGCGCTATTTGCCCAACTTATACTGCTAGGGTTTTACATTATAGTGAAATGCAAGCACTGACTATTTTAGAAGATTTAGGTAATTTACAAATACTGCGAACTGCACAAAATAATGCTGAGCAATTTCCTAAATTAGCGCAGCACGTAGCGACCTACTTAAGCCATACTGGTTTTTATAATTCAGATTTTTATTTAACCGCACAAACTAAAAAAGCGCTCGTTAGCCAATTTACTAACCCTGAGCTTTGCCAAATCACTGAAGACTTATTTTTTAGCGATCCGTACATTGAGCACGAACGCAATAACTACCCAAAGCAACTACAAAGCGAAGTTGATGCAATACACAAAAACAGCGCATTAAAGTTAGAAATAGCAAAACTAAAAGCTAATTTTTTATCTAACCCGCAAACATTACTTCATGGTGATATGCATAGCGGCAGTATTTTTGTTGATTGTAATAATACAAAGATGATCGATCCTGAGTTTGGTTTTTTTGGTCCTATTGGATTCGATATTGGCTCTTTTATTGGCAATTTACTTTTAAATTACTGCGCACAATACGGGCATATTGAAGATTTTGTGGCTCGTCGTAATTACCAAACCCACTTATTAAGCACCCTTGTTGAATGCTATACCTTATTTGAACAGCATTGGCTTACGCTTATAAATGAGCACACTACTGATAATTCGCTAAAGGTTACAGGCTACAGTGAATACTTTATAAAAGGGGTTCTACAAGACGCCATTGGTTACTGTGGTGCTGAGTTAATTAGGCGCACCATAGGGCTTGCACATGTAACCGATATAGATAGTATTGGTGATGATAAGGCGCGTCTTATAGTGCAAAAACAAACATTAGCACTAGGCGAGCAACTTATTTTGAATGCCCAAACATGCAACAACAAAGAAGCATTTTTTAGTTTATTAATAAGCCAATTAAATTAAAAAACATTAAAAAAGGCGCTATTAGCGCCTTTTTTAGTTAGTTAAAAACTTACTTATAGTTTTCGTAAATTTTATCGAGCGGCTCTGATAAACCACTTTCTTGCACTATACGTACATGTTCACGTTTTAATTCGCGTGCACTAGTCACACCACAAGAATGGGCTATTAGCCCAGCTCCGTAATGAATGTATTTATTATAGTTAGCTACTCGTTGCGCTTTATCAGCTACATTTAAGCCGCGTTGCAAACGCTCGTTATGCGTAGTGATACCCGTCGGACAGGTATCTTTATTACATTGCATTGCCTGAATACAGCCCAGTGCAAACATATGCCCTCGAGCCGATACAACAAAATCAGCACCGAGCGCTAACGCCCAAGCCACCTTTGAAGGAACAATTAATTTACCTGAGGCGATTATTTTAATACGATCTCGCAGCCCATGTTTTTCAAGCATATTAACTACAAGCGGTAAACTTTCACGAAGTGGTAAACCCACTGAATCCATAAGCGGTTGTGGTGCTGCGCCCGTACCACCATCAGCACTATCTATGGTAATAAAGTCAGGTGCAGACTCTATACCACGGTGGTTTATTTCAGCGAACAACGTTTCTAACCATCCGTAAGCACCAATTACCGCTTTAAAGCCTGTAGGCTTACCTGTCGCGTTACGTACAGTGGCAATCATATCGAGAATATCGGCTGGGTTTTTAATTTCAGGATGACCATTGGGGCTAATAGAATCTTGTCCTTCTGGTATGCCCCTAATTTTAGCTATTTCGGCGTTAACTTTGCGCCCTGGTAACATACCGCCTTTACCTGGTTTTGCACCTTGGCTCATTTTAAGTTCAAACATTTTTACTTGTTCGTGAGCCGCTATTTCTTTTAGCTTTTCGGTACTTAAACTTCCATGCTCGTCTCGTGCACCATATTTAGCTGTACCAATCTGAAACACTAAATCGGCACCACCTTCTAAATGATAAGGACTTAATCCCCCTTCACCGGTGTTCATCCAACAACCCGCTAGTTTTGCCCCTTTTGATAAGGCTCGTACAGCTGGCTTTGAAAGCGCACCAAAACTCATACCAGATACATTGAATAACGAGTTGGTCGTGTAAGGTGTTTTACAGTATGGACCCAAAGTAACATTACTCGGGTCGAGCGCTTCTTCGTCTAAAGTAGGAAATGCACAGTTCATAAACATAACCGTACCTGTTACTTCTAAGCTTTGCGTGGAGCCAAATGCAGCCGTACGGTCAACATCTTTTGCTGCACGATAAACCCAACTACGCTCAGCGCGGTTAAACGGCATTTCTTCTCTATCTTGAGCAAAAAAGTACTGTCTAAAAAACTCACCTTGGCGTTCAAAAAAATATCGAAAGCGACCAATAACAGGGTAATTACGTCTAATTGCATGCTTGGTTTGTGTTACATCTCGAATATAAAAAACGACAACGATTAAAACCAATAACCCTAAAACAACAATAAACATACTTGCAAATACATCAATACTAAACATTATAAAATTACTCACCCAAGGCCCCTTGATGACTGTTTTTAAAATAAAAAAGTGCTATACCACCAAAATGACATAACACTTTTATTTGTTCAAGGCTTTAACTGCCTTATATCTAATTCTGTTGTTTAGCTAACTCTGCTTTTATATATAAACGCACTTGCGTTTCAAGTACCGATAAAGGCACTGAACCATGGCGTAATATTTGATGATGAAATTCACGAATATCAAAGCTTTTTCCTAGCGCTTGCTCTGCTTCAATGCGTAGACGCTTAATAGTAAGCTCACCTATTTTGTACGAAAGCGCCTGTGCAGGCCATGTAATATAACGATCGGTTTCGGTTTTAACGTTATGCAACGAAAGCGCTGTATTTTCGCTCATAAAGTTCATGGCACGCTCGCGACTCCAGCCATACATATGCATACCTGTATCAACAACTAAACGCGCTGCTCGCCACATTTCATACGTTAAACGACCAAAACGGCTATATGGGTCTTGATAAAAGCCTGCCTCTAAACCTAAATACTCAGAGTAAAGCCCCCAACCTTCGCCAAATGCCGAGAGGTAAGCATCACGGCGATAGCTCGGCAGATTTTCAAGCTCTGCATTAAGTGATATTTGTAAATGATGGCCAGGCACGGCTTCGTGCAGTGTTAATGCTTCTAAAACATACAAAGGGCGCTTATCTAAAGCGTAAGTATTTACCCAATAATACCCTGCTTCATCATCTCGATTAGAGCCTGAATATCGACCGGTTGTGTATTTAGGTGCAATACTAGCCGGTACAGGTGCTACACCATAAGGTTTGCGCGGTAAGGTATGAAATAATTTAGGCAGTTGTGCATCCATTTTTTTAGCAATATAAGATGCTTCTTTTAAAAGTTGCTCTGGTGTTGTGGCGTAAAATTGTGGATCAGTGCGTAAAAAGTGGATAAATTCGGCAAACGTGCCTTTAAAACCTACCTCTGCTATTACGTTTTCCATTTCACTACGAATTCGCTCAACTTCTTTTAAGCCAAGTTCGTGAATCTCTTTAGGTGTCATATCGGTAGTGGTGTAGTACTTAGCTCTATTTTTATAAAACGCTTCGCCATTAGGTGTATCTGATATACCAATACTTGTACGTGCACCAGGTCGATATTGCTGCGTAAAAAACGCTAAATAATCTTTATAAGATTTTATAACCTCTTCTTTTATAATATTTTTAGCTTTTTGTTGTAGTGCTTTAAATTCACTTTCACTTAAACCAGCTGTGTTAGTTAAAAATGGTTTATAAAATTCAGACGTAGTTACATCGTCAACAATGTAAGCATTAATTGAATCTTCATAACCTTCCAACACAGCTCTAGGTTGAGTAAGCCCAGTTTCAAGTCCTTTTTTCATCCAATACATGTTTTGCTCAAAAAAGCGTGGAACTTGCGCCAATCGTGCAAGATACACTTGGTAATCTTCCGGGTTTTTATATTTAGAGCTATTTATTATGTACGACAAACCAGAATGAAACCCATATTCAGAGGTGAGCGGCATATAGTGCGCATTAAATACATATTCATCGACACTGTTTTGTACTTGAGCTCGAATAATATCGAAGTTAATTTGATTTTCATCGCTTAGCTTTTCAATATGAATAGTGTCTAATTCAGCAAGTAATCGCGTTTTATTTTTATATTCTTGCGCTAAAAATTCAGGGGATAAATTTGGCAATAAATAACCTTCAACACCACCTACACTATCGTAAGGGTTAATGCTTTCTCTATAATCAACAATACTTTGCGCTACTTTAGTAAATTGTTGATCTGAATTTTGCATGGTCATTTGGCATGCACTTAATGAGCACAAAACCGTGATACCAAATAAAGATTGGCGAAGTGGCTTAATTAAAAAATGATTCATTATAATGTAACTTAGCAGTGTTATTAATTTCATAAAGCTATCGTAGGGTAAATAAATAGCAAGTAAATGAGACCAACCTCATAGTAATAATCCCTACTTATACCAAGTGTATTAATACGTTACATACATTAAATGAAGTAAAAACCAGCCTAATTGATGAGAAAAACAGCGATTAAGCTGCTAAAGCAAAATTTAAGTTCCCTAACTATCGTTTTTGCTTTTAAATAGCTCGGATAATGATTACTGTATAAAAAAATAATAAAAAGCTCGGACGCATAACCGCCTCATGGAATGAGATATTTTAAAATTTGCACTTATGCGTACTTAGTTGGTATTTAAAATGATGTTCCATGATTCCATGGCTATTGCACAAGAAAAAATGACCAAAGTGTGTGTTTTTTTAGAGCGCTATACGCTCCCACCTACGCCGCTGAATTATCAAGTTATTTATGCTTATACCAGTCAAACTAATCTCAAGCTAAATAAAGCTTTAGACCGTGCTATCGCTGTTGAAGACAATATAGATAGCGTTTTAATTGAACAACTACATTCTGAGTTTTTAAATACTGGCCACAAAGCGCAAGTCAACATGATTCAAAATGTTGATGGTGTTATAAACTCACTTTCTCAAAATTCTCAAGCTACTGAAAAGCAAATAATTCGCTTTGCGGGTCAAGTGAGCGAATGCGTACATTCGCTAGATGAGAACAACATAGAACAAAGCCGTCAAGCGCTTGAAGTTCTTCATAATCAAACCGCCGAATTACTCAACCAACATAAGCAATTTAAGCAAGAACTAAGCAAAGCCAAACAACTACACGAAAAAACACAAAAGCAGCTAACTCAACTTCGTAAACAGCATATTATTGATAGCCAAACAGGGCTTTATAAGCGCCATTATTTAACGCAACAAACCCAAGTGTGGACTAATCAACAAAAATCTATTTGCGCAATAGCGATTCAAATAGACAACCTTGATCACTTTACTAAAAATTATGGTGATATTATTGGTGAAGTCATTTTGAGTAAAGTCGCTAAGCAAGTGCAAAAATATGTTTTTCAAAGTGGCTTACCTGGTCGCACAGCAAAAGATCAATTTACTGTTCTCCTCGCCGACATAGACCCAGATACAGCTAATGTTATTGCCGAAAAAGTACGAAATGGGGTCGAAAAGCTACGCTTTGTTAGTTCAAAAACAGGTATCAAGCTACCAAGTATTGGCTTATCACTAGGAATTGCTCAGCATCAACAAGAAGATGATTTTAATCAGTTAGCAAAAAAAGCATCTCATGCGGCTTTTAAAGCACGTTCATTAGGTCAAAGTAGTTACACTGCAGGGCAATAAATTACCTGATAAATCATATTCAAATTGCACCTACTGTGTACAATAAAGTACACTAACCTCTATTGTCACGATAGAGATTAATCATGAACGAAACCGAACAAAAGACCACGCATTTTGGTTATAAAACAGTAGCCGAGAACGATAAAGCTTCTATGGTTGCTGATGTATTTCACTCAGTAGCTGCAAAATACGATGTAATGAATGATTTAATGTCTTTTGGGGTGCATCGTTTATGGAAACGTCAAACTATTGCAAGCTCAGGTGTTCGTAAAGGCCATCATGTACTCGATTTAGCCGGCGGCACTGGCGACTTAACGGCAAAGTTTAGCCAATTAGTGGGCGAAACGGGTCAAGTTGTTTTGGGTGATATAAACTCATCTATGCTTAAAGTTGGTCGTGAAAAACTGCATAATCTTGGATTAGTGGGCAATATCGACTACGTACAAATGAATGCAGAAATGCTACCGTTCCCAGATAATAGCTTTGATGTGATCACTATTGCCTTTGGCTTACGTAACGTTACCGATAAAGACAAAGCATTACGCTCTATGTACCGCATTTTAAAGCCAGGTGGTCGTTTACTTGTTTTAGAGTTTTCAAAACCAGAACATGACGTACTTAGTAAAGCTTACGATTTTTACTCATTTAATTTATTGCCTACAATGGGTAAGCTAGTTGCTAACGACAGTGAATCGTATAAGTATTTAGCTGAATCTATTCGTATGCATCCAGATCAAGACACGCTAAAAGCGATGATGGAAGATGCAGGCTTTGAGCAAACAACATACCAAAACCTCACAGGCGGAATTGTTGCGCTGCACCGTGGTTTTAAATATTAAGGCTAGCAGTTATGGCGCTTGAGAAAATAACAAAAAATAATAATGATGCAATGCCATCTGAATTTTTTATGTTACCTAATTTTGTACTTTCGCTTATTGAGCGTGTACTAAATCAAGCACTTAGCCTTGACCCACAATTATCTCAAAAGCTAAGCGCCGTTAAACATCAGCGCTTAGTGGTTGAAGTAAGAGATTGGCAACAAAGCATCCAACTTGTTTATAGCGCTGAGCAATTACACTTATACAGTGCTCAAAATAATGAAAACGCAGATTGTATGATCAGCGCAGACATAGACACGCTTTTAGCGCTTAAAAACCCAGCTATGCTTACCCAGTTAATTCGCCAAAATAAGCTCGACTTACAAGGCGATTTAAATATTGCGCAAACTTATAGCAATGCGTTTTCAGGCATTGATATTGATTGGCCTGAACAGCTCTCTAGATACATTGGCGATACCCCCGCTCAGCAGTTATATCTGCACTTAAAAAAACTAAAACAAAAGAGCAGCAAAACCAACACTAAAATAAGTACAATGCTTACAAGTTTATGCCAAGATGAGCTCGCAATTACTATTCACCCATTAGAGCTTGAGCAATTTAAACAAAAAAATAGAGAACTCAAAGGCCAAGTCGCTGCTGTTGAGCAGCGTATAAATACCTTGTTAAACTCTTTTTCACCTTCAAACACCCGCTAAGGATTTTTTGTGTCGACTGCACGTTTGTATAACATCACCAAAACATTACTTAGCTATGGGTTAGACGAGCTAATTCCAAAACATAAGATCCCTTGGTTTGGTAAAGTAGCTCGTGGCAGTTTGTTTTGGCTGCGTAATCAGCACAAAGAAAAACCTGCAGGGCTACGCTTACGTTTGGCACTACAAGAGCTTGGTCCTGTTTGGATTAAGTTTGGCCAAATGCTCTCAACTCGTCGTGACTTACTCCCTCATGATATCGCTTTAGAGCTTGCGTTTTTACAAGATCAAGTTCAGCCATTTGAAGGCACACTTGCACAAAAAATCATAGAAAAAGCGCTAGAAATTAACGACATAAGTGAATTATTTAGTGAGTTTTCACAAACTCCACTGGCCTCAGCATCTATAGCGCAAGTACATACAGCAAAGCTTATTGATGAGCAAAGCATTGAGCAAGATGTAGTAATTAAGGTTATTAGACCCAATATTTACGAGCAAATTAATGCCGACTTAGCGTTAATGGAAAAGCTCGCTAAGGTACTTGCAAAAGTCCATAACGAATCAAAACGTCTACGCCCCGTTGAAGTGGTTAAAGAATACAAAAAAACACTCCTAGACGAGCTCGATTTAATGCGAGAAGGTGCCAATGGCATTCAACTAAAACGCAATTTTGAAGGCTCTGATTCATTATATATACCTGCAGTTTACAGTGATTACAGCCGTAGCAATGTGCTGGTAATGGAGCGTATTTACGGTATACCAGTGTCTGATACGGATGCATTGCTGGCGCAAAACACTAATATGAAATTACTTGCTGAGCGCGGCGTAGAAGTGTTTTTTACGCAGGTGTTTAGAGACAGCTTTTTTCATGCCGACATGCACCCTGGTAATATATTCGTCTCTCGCGAGCATCCTGAAAATCCAATGTATATCGGTATTGATTGCGGTATAGTTGGTACGTTAAGCAAAGAAGATAAACGCTATTTAGCTGAAAACTTTATCGCCTTTTTTAATCGTGATTATCGCCTAGTTGCACAGCTACACGTTGATTCAGGTTGGGTACCACCAGATACTAGCATTGAAGAATTTGAATTTGCAATTCGCACAGTTTGTGAGCCTATATTTAATAAACCTTTGGCTGAAATTTCATTTGGTCACGTGCTCGTAAATCTATTTAATACTGCACGTCGTTTTAACATGCAGGTACAACCGCAATTAGTATTGCTACAAAAAACCTTATTATACGTTGAAGGATTAGGGCGTCAGCTTTACCCGCAACTCGACTTATGGAAAACAGCCAAACCCTTTTTAGAAGATTGGGTGAAGCAGCAAGTTGGACCGCTATCAGTACTGAAGCAAATGTATGCTAACTTGCCATTTTGGGCTGAAAAAATGCCTGAACTACCTGATCTAATTTACCAAAATTTAAAGCGTGCACCACACGCTCATCAACCTCAAGAACAAAAGGTATCTCATAAACCTTTAATATTGAGTTTATTTGGTAGTGCTACAATGATTATGGCAACACTTTGTTATTTACAGCACGATTTAGTAGCTGCAAGCATTGCAATAGCCTTATCCGCTATTAGCTTTATTGCAGCATGGCGCAACGCATAAACTGAGTGCTATTTGCGCTATTGGGCGTATAATTAGTATTTAAAATATACATTTAACCGTTTTATATATTGGAGAAAACCATGGGTTTTGGTGGTATTAGTATTTGGCAATTATTAATTGTTTTAGCGATCATAGTTTTACTTTTCGGCACAAAAAAACTACGCGGTATGGGTGGTGATATTGGAGGCGCTGTTAAAGGCTTCAAAAAAGCAATGTCGGACGACACAGCGAGTGAGCAAGAAAAATCAGAGCAAATTCAACAATCAGAAAAAAGCACCGTTGACGACTCAACCAATACTGAAAAAAACAAAGATAGCAATAAGGTTTAATTAGTATGGGGATGTGGGAGCTTGTTGTTATTTTTATTGTTGGCTTAGTGGTGCTCGGTCCTGAGCGCTTACCTGTTGCTATTAGAACAGTGAGTAAATGGGTTAAAACCGCTAAATCACTTGCCAACTCGGTAAAAGCCGAAGTAAGTGAAGAACTGCGTATTCATGAACTTCACGAAAACCTTAAAAAAGCAGAACAACAAGAACTAAAAGACTTAAGCCCTGAGCTACAAAGTTCATTAACAGAGCTACAAAAAGCGGCTGAATCAGTTACTCACAGCTACAAAAAAACACAATCTGATACATCAAATAACCAACAACTTGATGAGAAAAAGTGAAATTTATTTCTCACTTTGTGGTCAACTTACTACATGGTATAAAAAATAATGGCTGAGGAAGTAAAATCGGGGTTTGTAGCGCATTTAATTGAGTTACGTGATCGGCTAATAAAAGCACTATTGAGCATTTTAGTTATTTTCATTGCCATAGTATATTTTGCGAATGATATTTACGCCTTTGTTGCACAGCCGTTAGTTTCGCATTTGCCAAGTACTGCGACTATGATTGCAACCGATGTAACAGCCCCCTTTTTTGCACCTTTCAAACTTACTTTATTTGTCGCTTTATTTGCGTCGATTCCGTGGATATTGCATCAAATTTGGGGCTTTATAGCACCGGGGTTATATCAGCACGAAAAAAAAATGCTCATGCCCATTCTCGCCTCAAGTATAATATTATTTTATGGCGGCATAGCTTTTTGTTATTTTGTAGTTCTGCCAATTATTTTAGGCTTTTTTACAAGTACCGGCCCCGAAATGATGACCCTTGCGCCCGACATAAGTAGCTATTTAGGGTTTGTATTAAAACTATTTTTTGCATTCGGTATCGCTTTCGAAATTCCAGTAGCTATTATGCTGCTATGCTGGAGTGGCGCAACAACAACAAAAAGTTTAAAAGAAAAGCGCCCTTATATCGTCGTGGGTGTTTTTGTAGTCGCGATGTTTTTAACACCGCCTGATGTTTTATCACAAACATTATTAGCATTTCCGATGCTTCTTTTGTTTGAACTAGGTTTAATTTTAGCAAAATTTTATACCGCCAAACCACAAAAAGAATCTGAGGAATAAAATGAAAAAACAACTACTCTCACTATTGGTTTTATTAAGTGCGCCTACTTTTGCTGCGCAAACTGAATTTAATACTCAAGCGTTACAGGCATGTAGCTTTATTGAAAATGACTTTAACCGATTACTTTGCTATGACAATACAATTGCTGGTAAATCACTAACAAAGCCAACAATAACAAAAACGCTCACTCCACCAACGGCTAACAATGTACCTCAAGTCGTAGTTGCTGCACCAATTCAAGCAAAGGCAAAAGCTGACGATTTTGGCTTAGAGCACAAAGAATCACAGGTAGAAAAAGAGACTGAAATTAAAGCTATGGTTACTTCAGTGAAAGAAGCAGCTTATGGCGAGTTAATTATTTCGCTAGATAACGGCCAACAATGGCGTCAAATTGGCTCTGACAGCATGCGTTTAAAAGAAAACGATACAATTGTAATCAGCCGTGGTGCATTCAACTCCTTTTTACTGAAACAAGACGGTAAAAACCGCTCTATTCGCGTTAAACGTACTAAGTAATGTCATATACGTTAATTGATGCTGGAGTTAACTTAACTAATCATCAATTTGATGACCAGCATTATGATGTAATTACCCGTGCAAGCGAAGCCGGTGTTACAAATATGCTTATTATAGGTTGTGATATTGCGAGTAGTCAGCAATCACTTGAACTTGCGATAAAACATCTCCAATATTCTACGGCGGGTGTCCACCCACATGATGCTAAATCGGCGACGAATGAATTAGAAGCACAATTAACTGCACTTGCAAACAATAAGCAAGTCATAGCGATTGGTGAATGCGGCCTTGATTATAACCGTGACTTTTCGCCTCGCGATGTACAGCGTAGTGTTTTTAGACGCCACCTAGCACTTGCCGAAAAATTAGATTTACCTGTTTACTTACATGAACGTGATGCAAGTGACGACATGCTAAGTATTTTAAAAGAGTTTAATATTCGCGGTGTACTCCACTGCTTTACGGGTAACTCAGCAGCTCTAAAGCAATATTTAGATTTAGGTCTGTATATTGGTATAACGGGTTGGGTATGTGATGAAAGGCGTGGTAAAGATTTACAACAACTAGTGCCTAGCATTCCTCTAGATCGATTATTAATAGAAACTGATGCACCATTTTTAATTCCACGAACAGTTAAGCCAAAACCTAAATCGCGTAAAAATGAACCGGCTCTGCTTCCTTATATTTGCCAAACAGTTGCGCAACTTTATCAAATAGATGAAGAAGTTGTGGCCCGCAAAACTACAGAAAACTTTTACAATGTTTTTGGTTTAAAGAGCTGCTAATGGCGTGCGCAAAAGCATTACTAAGTCTATTGATGCTTCTTTGCACTTTTTGCTCTTTCGCAAGCCCTGTAATAATAAAACATGATTTTAACTCCCAAAACATTAATAACCTGCATTACTCTTTTGAACCAACTTCGCTATTAGATGCACAACAAAGTAGCCGTATACAGTGGCAAAAAAACACAGGTAAACCTCTTAACCTAGGTCTTGAGCAGCGTTCTGTATGGATGAAATTTAAAATAAAAAACACGCTTAGTTATAATACCGAACAACTGTTGTCACTAAACAACCCTCTGCTAAACGACGTTCAAGTATATCAGTTACATAACTCGCAATTAATTTCTCACACCCAAATTGGCGATGGATACCCCCTTAATAAACGTGCGATTAAGAGTGAATCTTTATTAGTTAAACTAATTAGCCCTGCAAATAGCGAAACCATTATTATTATGAGAGTGACGAATAGCTCCGGCTTGCGAGTCCCTTTAACGCTGTGGCAACCAGAAGCTTATTTGGCACATAAAGGTAAACTTAATTTACTCTATGGCTTATTGATTGGTTTTATATTTTCTTTAGGCGTGAGTTGCTTAGTTTTATATAGTTTTTCACGTAAACGTTATTTTGTTTATGCTGGTTTAATGACCCTCACATTAGGTAGTTTATTAGCCTACATTTGTGGCTTTGGCCTAAAATATATTCACCCTAATTTGCCAGCGTTACAGCAAGTTATGATCCCTGTATTACTTATGCTGATTGCTTTAATGTTTTTGCCTTTACAAAAGCAAATTTGCCATCCAAAGCCCTCTTTTTTACTAACGGTTCAAAAAGTGATAGTTAACGCATTAGGTGTCTCGTTATTGTTTATTTGGCTATTTCCAAACCATATAGTGACACTATTTTGCTTAACTACTATCCCAATCGTTTTAGGCTTTTATATTGCAACTACACTTATGTGCATACGTTTATCACCTTCTAAACCTAATAAAGCGCTACTGCTCGTATTAGTTTTTTTCTTGGTGGTAATGCTTTATTTTATTGTTGCAGTAATAGGGCTATACGCCTTTGACAGAAGTACATTAGCATTTGTATTTACATGCTTTTTTAGCTGCATATTTTGTCTATGCTACAGTGTAATGAAGTTATTTATTTTGCAACGTGATGAAGAAGTAATTGCTCAGCAAACCTTGATTGCTGAAAATGCAGCTCAAGATACGCTACTTAAAGAGCGCTTAAAGTTACAAGAAAAAACACGCCAAGAACTCGAATCACAAGTCGACGAACGCACCTTTGAATTACAAGTTACACTCAGAGAACTTGAAGAAAAAAACCGCTCACTTGAGTTACTCAATACCGAAGACGCTTTAACCGGAATAAAAAACAGACGCTTTTTTGATAAAAAGCTAATAATGGAGATTCGTCGGTCTCGCCGAGAACAAACGCCGCTTAGTATTGTTATGCTTGATATAGACCGATTCAAAAGCATTAACGATACATACGGACACATAATTGGCGATCAAGTTATTAAAGCAGTATCTGACCTTATAAAAGATCATTTAAAGCGACCACTAGATGAAGTTGCTCGTTATGGCGGTGAAGAGTTTGTGGTGCTATTACCTAATACCCCCAGCGAAGGTGCACAAGACATAGCTGAAAAAATACGAGCAGCTATCTCAGCCAGTACAGTAACGGTTGCCAATAATGATATTCAATTTACAATTAGCGCTGGTGTATACACCAGCATTGCTGATGATGTTAGCAACCCTCAAATTTTTACTGAGTGCGCCGACAAAGCACTTTATTACGCAAAGCAACATGGCCGTAATCAAGTAATCACTTTTCCATTACCACAGTAGGAGCATATTAATATGGCCCAATCAGGATTAGACCTTTTCCCGTATACTCGCATGCGCAGAATGCGCCGCAGCGACTTTTCTCGCCGCTTAATGGCCGAAAACCAACTTAGCGTAAACGATTTAATTTACCCTGTATTTGTACTAGAAGGTAAAAATCGTCGCGAAGCAATTGAATCAATGCCTGGTATTGAACGTCTATCGATAGATTTACTATTACTTGAGGCAAAAGAACTTGTTGAGCTTGGCGTACCTGCCGTTGCTATTTTTCCGGTAACCCCTGCGGACAAAAAATCACTATTTGCCGAAGAAGCATATAATGACGATGGCTTAGTGCAACGCACTGTTCGCGCTTTAAAAGAAGCCTTTCCTGAGTTGGGTGTAATTACTGATGGTGCACTTGATCCATTCACGACGCACGGTCAAGACGGCATTATTGATGACACAGGCTATGTAATAAACGACGTAACCACCGAAATTTTAGTTAAACAAGCACTCTCGCATGCAGAAGCGGGCGCTGATGTAATTGCCCCTTCGGACATGATGGATGGCCGTATTGCTGCAATTCGTGAAGCACTTGAAGCTGATGGGTTTGTGCATACCCGTATTATGGCCTACTCAGCTAAGTACGCATCTAGCTACTACGGCCCATTCAGAGATGCAATAGGTTCTGCTGGAAACTTAAAAGGTGCCGATAAAAAAACCTACCAAATGGACCCAGCAAACTCTGATGAAGCAATACGTGAAGTCGCATTAGACTTACAAGAAGGCGCTGATATGGTCATGGTTAAGCCTGGCATGCCTTATTTAGATATTGTACGTCGTGTTAAAGACGAGTTTGGTGTACCTACTTTCGCATATCAGGTAAGTGGCGAGTATGCAATGCACAAAGCAGCTATTGATAACGGTTGGTTAAGTGAGGAAGCTACTATAATGGAGTCTTTACTTGCATTTAAGCGTGCAGGCGCTGATGGAATATTGACCTATTTTGCTAAGCAAGCCGCACAATACCTAGCTAAAAAGTAAGGTTTTTATAAAAAGGCGATTAAACCGCCTTTTATTTACATTCGTTTACATTTTTGTATTATTTTCGTCATATTTATTCTCTAAACTGGTGTCCCATTTTGGGATTAATACACGGGAATAATAAAAAAATGTTTAAAACAAAAATAACACCACTCGCACTTGTTATAGCAAGTCTCAGTGCGCCAGCCTCCGCAGATCTAATCATTTCAGAATACATAGAGGGAAGCAGTAATAATAAAGCAATTGAGCTTTATAATAACTCGTCATCTCCACTAACTCTTGATCAGTACTCACTAAGTTTGTATGTAAATGGCAAAACTACAATTCAATCAACTCTTGATTTGTCTGGTACTTTGGCAGCTAACAGTACCTTTGTTGTTGTTAATTCAAGTTCAAATGATGCACTAAAAGAAAAAGCCGATTTAGAACATGGTGTTGCTAACTTTAATGGTGATGATGCGTTAGTTCTAATGCAAGGTAGCACTGTAGTCGATAGCTTTGGCCAGCGCGGTGTAGATCCCGGTTCGTTTTGGTCTGAGGGCGCAGTACAAACACAAAATAAAACACTTCGTAGAAAAGATAGTATTACCGCAGGTAGAACAACACCTGACGCAGAGTTTAACCCGAGTGAAGAATGGGTACAGTTTGACCAAGATGACTTTGATGGTTTAGGTTCACATGCAGGTAATGGTGGAACAACACCTGAACCAATTCCAGAACCAGAACCACTTGAACCACTTGTTTGTGGCGCAGAAAAAGTACTAATTAACGCTATACAAGGCGATAGCTCTGCAAGCCCGCTTGTTGATACTTTAGTAGAGTTTGAGGGGATTGTAACCGCAGACTTCCAAGATGATGATCAATTAAAAGGCTTTTTTGTTAGCTCACTTGCTGCTGACATAGATGCAAATCCTCTCACCTCTGAAGGTGTATTTGTTTATTTTGCAGATATTGACGTAAACGTAGGCGACCATGTACGTGTACAAGGTACTGTAGAAGAATATTTTGATGCAACACAAATCGGCAGTGTTAGCCAAGTTGCCATATGTGGCACTGGTTTAGCTGCAGCAGCTACAAAAATCACTTTACCTTTAGCTGATACAACTGATTTAGAAGCTTTTGAAGGTATGTTAGTTACATTAGAACAACCATTAGTAGTAACTAATAACTTTGGCCTTGGTCGATATGGTGAAGTTGAATTAGCAACAGAACGCTTGTATCAAGGTACCCAAGTTGCATTACCTGGAGATGCAGCTAATGCAGTTGAAACTGAAAATCTACTTAAAAAGATTTTACTAGATGATGGCTCTACAGTACAAAACTTAGACCCTACAGCCTACCCAACTCCAGGCTTATCAGCAGAAAATACATTACGTACTGGCGATACAGTTAATACTGTTACGGGGGCACTTGCTTATAGCTTTAGCCTTTACAGAATCCACCCAACTGTAGCACCTTCGTTTATTGCAACAAATGCACGTGAAAATGCGCCTGAACTTAATGCTGAAGCAGATTTACGTGTAGCTAGCTTTAACGTACTTAATTACTTTAATGGTGATGGCCAAGGCGGAGGGTTCCCTACAGCCCGAGGTGCAGATTCAGAAGCTGAATTTACTCGCCAAGAAGCTAAAATTGTAAGTGCCATTAGCGCTATCCAGGCCGATGTTGTTGGTTTAATGGAAATTGAAAATGATGGTTTTGGCGAATTTAGTGCAATTGCAAGCTTAGTAGATGCATTAAATGACGCTGATAGTGCTAACAACTATGCATTTGTTGATTTTAACGTAGATCAAATTGGTACCGATGCAATTACTACCGCACTTATCTATCGTGCTAACAAAGTAGAAGAAGTAGGTACTGCTGCTATTACGACTGAGGCTCCATTTGATTTTAGTAACCGTGCTCCAATTGCACAAAGCTTTAAATCATTAGAAACTGATGAAGTATTTACTGTTGCTGTGTCACACCTTAAATCTAAAAGCTGTGGTAGTGCTTCTGGAAACAATGCAGATTCAGGTGATGGACAAGGCTGTTGGAATGAAATACGCACAGAAGGTGCTAATGCATTCGCAAATTGGCTTGATAGCAAACCAACCGGTGTTGACGACGAAGATACTATTTTAGTCGGCGATATGAATGCTTACGCAATGGAAGATCCTATACGTGCATTTGCTGATAAAGGCTACAAAAATGTAGTTGCAGAAATTGATGGTGATACGCTTGGTTATTCTTACAGCTTTTCTGGTCGCGCTGGTAGTTTAGATCATGCAGTAGCTACCCAATCACTACTTAGCAAAATTGTCGCAGCAACAGATTGGCACATCAACGCAGATGAACCTATTTCTCTTGATTACAATGTAGAGTTTAAAAGCGAAGGTCAACAATCTAGTTTGTACTCTGAAAGTGCATACCGCGCATCAGATCACGACCCTGTAATTATTGATATTAAATCTGAAATCACTTTAACACCTGAAGAGCAAACGCCAGTTATTAAAGCTGATCAAGTTTTTGCAGTCGATGAAAACAGCGCAATTGGAACAATTATCGGCACACTCGATTTTAGTGATCCAAATGCCGATGAATCACCAGTTGTTAAATTTATTACATCTGATAATGACAGCGTTTCTATTAACAATCAGGGGCAGCTAATTGTTGCTGGAGAGATTGATTACGAATTTGAAAATCGTATTACTTTAACAGTGCAAGCTCAGGATAGCGTGGGTAACTTATCTAACGTTGAAAAAGTAGCCGTGAAAGTAAATAACTTACGCTCAGATGATGATAATGATGCAGGTTCATTATTATGGTTATCACTTCTTTTAGCACCACTATCAATAGTGCGTCGATTTAAAAAGAAATAACTACGTTAAATCTAAACATTTAAAAGCCGCTCTTGCGGCTTTTTTATTTTATACAAATGTAATTCAGACAAGCTTCATTAAACCCCCCGTAATATGTTCAGACGATCTGTGAATCTTCTAGTAATTAATCAGTAACAACTACATACATTTGAGTGAATTTTACACAAAAAAACCTCAGTGAATTATGTATATAAATATTACCTATTGAAAAATATGAACTTTTATTAAGGTTTAAATTTTGCTCTAAGTTATTTAGAAGATACTTACAAAATAAAATCAATATTTACCCTAAACGTAAAAATAAGTCGTGTTTTTATAAAGGAATGAGAATGAAACAACTAACCCAAAATCTGCCTAAATGGCAAAAGAAGTCAGCACCACTACTGGGTCTACTTATTATTTTTTCGACTTGGGGCAATAGCAACCAAGCGATTGCTGCAACCGTTGATGTAGCAATCCCACAAAGTAGCTTATTTGACGTAATTAGCGCCCGCGCTAAAAAGTTAGCAAGCGAAGAATACGTGGCGCCTAAAAACATTGAGCTTGAAGCACTTAACAATATTGATTATCAAGATTACCGTTCAATTCGATTTAAAAAAGACAAAGCAGTATGGAAAGATGAAGGCCTGTACGAGCTGCAATTATTCCATCCTGGTTTTTTATATAAAACACCTGTGACAATAAATACCGTTGATAGCGACTCTAAACGCAGTCGCTTACCTTTCAGTACTGACTTTTACCAATACGATGGCACTGCTGCACCACTACAAGAAGAAATAGCTAAAAGTGTTGCGGATACTCAACTAGGCCATGCTGGATTTCGTGTGCATTACCCGTTAAATACTAACGAGTATAAAGACGAAGTAATGGTATTTCAGGGAGCATCGTATTTTAGAGTTGTTGGCCCTCAGCAAGTTTATGGATTATCAGCTAGAGGCCTTGCCATTGATACTGCAGAAAATTCAGGTGAAGAATTTCCAATGTTCAAAGAGTTTTGGTTAGTTAAACCAAAGGCCGACCAAACACAAATTACCATTTTTGCATTATTAGATAGCCCATCTATATCGGGTGCATACAAGTTTAGTGTTGACCCTACAACTAATATGCTAGTTGATGTTGATATGCAGATATTTGCACGTAAAGACATTAAAAAGCTCGGCGTAGCTCCATTAACGAGTATGTTTTACCACGGTGAAAACAGTACCAAATTTTTTGATGACTATCGCCCTGAAGTTCATGACTCGGATGGCCTATTAACTCAATCTGCTGATGATAAATGGGTATGGCGCCCTCTTAACAACCCTTCACAGCTAAGTGTAACTTCGTTTTCATACAATAATCCAAAAGGTTTTGGGTTAGCTCAACGAGATCGAGATTTTAATAACTATCTGGACACAGAAGCACATTACCACAACCGCCCTAGCCTATGGATTGAACCACAAGGTGAATGGGGAAATGGCCGTGTAGAGCTTGTAGAGATACCTACTGACACAGAAACTAACGACAATATCGTAAGTTACTGGGTACCAGAAAAGCCAATGAAAGCCGGTGATTCGTTAAAGCTAAGCTACAAAATGACGACCTTTAATGCAGCTTTAACTCAGCACGAACAAGCGAGAGTACTGCGCACAAGAATCGGTAGTGCTGCTTTACCTGGTGAGGACAACCCTCCACCAAAAAGCCATCGCCAATTTACTGTTGATTTTACTGGGTCAGAAATAAATCAACTCTCTGAACAGTTAAAGCTAGATGCCGACATTCAACTTACAACAGGCGAAGTAACCGACGTGAATGTACAAAAACTGCCTGATTCACGAGGATGGCGTGTAGCCTTTAAAATTGCACCACAGGACGATCAACCCGTTGATATGCGTTTATCGTTAAAACTACGTGATAAAGAAATTAGCGAGGTATGGAGTTATGTTTGGTACCCAAATGACATCAAGTAATAAAGGTAAGGGCACTCCAATGCCATTCAAAACATTAAGAGTTTGGCTATTTGCTATTGCAGCGCTTGGCACATCTGGCTACGGCATATCTATTATGTTTGAGATTTTAAGCTCAAACGGTATGACATTACTTGAGTATGCTCTTTTAGTATTATTCTCAATCACTTTTGCCTGGATTGTAACGGCATTTTGTAGTGGGACAATCGGCTTTGTATTACAGCTATTACGAATTGACCCACTTACGCTAAAGCGTATTAAACCAATTGAGTTCAATAGTGAGGCAATTAACGCCCAAAAAACCGCCGTTGTAATGCCTATTTACAACGAAGACACCCACCGTGTTATCGCGGGCTTTGAAGTTAGTCTGCAATCGTTAAAAGAAACAGGTCAACTTGCAAACTTCGATTTTTATCTATTAAGCGACACGCAAGACCCAGAAATAGCTAAAAACGAGCTAAGTGCATGGCATGCATTGTGTGAACGTTTAGGTGATACGGCTAAAAACGTTTTTTATCGTCGTCGCGAAGATAACAAACACCGTAAAGTAGGTAACCTAACCGACTTTTGTGAGCGCTGGGGCAGCCAGTACGACCATATGATTGTGCTTGATGCAGATAGCGTAATGACCGGGAAATGTATGTTAGAGCTTACTACAAGTATGCTCAACAACCCACAAGCAGGCCTGATCCAAACTATTCCGATCCCTGTTCGTCAAGATACCTTTTTTGGCCGCTTTTTACAGTTTGCGTCAGTGCTATATAGCCCAATGCTCGCTACTGGCTCAGCTTTTTGGCAAACTGATAAAGCCAACTACTGGGGTCATAATGCAATCATTAGAGTTGAAGCATTTATAACGTGCTGTGGCTTGCCAACACTAAAAGGTAATGCACCTTTTGGCGGCGAAATTTTAAGTCATGACTTTGTAGAAGCTTCACTACTTCACAGTGCTGGTTGGGATGTATTGTTGCTATCAGATATTGAAGGTAGCTATGAAGAAGTACCAAGTAACATTCTAGACTACGCTGTACGCGATAGACGCTGGGTGCAAGGTAATATTCAGCACTTAGGTTTACTATCGTCATCCAAATTAAAATTAATGAGTAAGCTACACTTTTTACTTGGTGCGACAGCCTATATTTCATCACTAATTTGGCTCTCAATGCTAGCGCTAAGTACTATTGATGCAGTAACGCGCGCATTAAATAGTGATGTGTACTTTAACCGTGTTTATCAATTATTCCCTACATGGCAAATAGCTAAAACCGATCTGATTGATTCACTCTTGTATTTAACTATTGTTATTTTATTAATGCCTAAACTAATGGGCATAATAGTCACCTTAATACATAGAAACAAACGCTTTGGTGGTTCAATTAAGCTCATACTAGGTTCAATCATTGAAACCGTATTCGCTATTATTGTTGCCCCATTAATGATGGTATTTCATGCTTACTTTGTACTTTGTGTGTTTTTAGGTAAAAAAGTGAAGTGGGATGCACAACCGCGCGAAGGTCGTATGGTTCCGTGGAAAGAGGCGTTTGGTTATACGTTATTCTCAACTATTGTGGCTATTGCATGGGGTTGTACGGCTTACTACTTCACGCCAGTATTCTTTTGGTGGTTATCACCTATATTGCTGGGCTTAGTATTAGGCGCTCCGATTATCCGTTATACCAGTAGCATTAAACTCGGTGTACAACTAAGAAAGTTAGGTATATTTATTTGCCCTAGTGAAGTTGATAACGACTCAACTCTAGAAGCACTTAAAATACATCTAAAAGAAATTTCGGTACCAAAGGAAGGTGCTTATCCACAAACAATACCGGCACTACCACAAGAGCAGTTGGTAACAATGCCTATCCAGTCTTTTAAGAAGCCACGCAGGCTAAAGATGAAAGCGCTAAAAGCTAAGGCTATAAAAAAGTTTAATTAGCGCGTTATAAAATACAAAAACAAAAAAGGAGCGATTAATCGCTCCTTTTTGCTATCTAAATTAAAGATCAAGCATTGCATTTATCGCTAATATTTTCAATTTTGTTAGCTAACTTATTGCAGTACATTTTAGAAATAGCTGATTGCGTTTCATCATCAAGTTCCCAGTTATAAAAATGGAACGTTTTACCATTATCTAACTCCACCTTAAAAATGGTGAAAAGAAAAAACGAACTAAATGATACGCAACTAATTTCCTCGCTATTGATATAACGCTTTGTGCATAAACGCGTATAACAAATGCCTGCTTTATAACAATGTAAAAAACGAAGATGAAGAATATTAAAAGTAGTAATAATCAGTAGAGCTGGCATTACAGTGAGAAAAACAATTTTTAGGTTCACAGAAAATATAATATGAATTAAAAATATTAAGCTGAATGCTAAAACGCATTTTGTAAATTGTAGCCACCAGTTTGGTGCTAATTTAATAGATTTCATGATTGTTACGTCTTATATAGAATTAATAGCAAACGTCTCTGCTGCGGAGACTTCCTTATCTGACTTTAGAGCTCTAGTCTAAAAGTGCTAGTATTCTACATTACGTATATAGATGCATCAATAGAAGTTCTTAAAATTCATACAGTTACATTTACTTTACAATTAACCTCTTATAAACCAACCAATTAAGTGATTGAGGTAAATAAATTGCTCTCTAGTACCTTTTTATTAATTAGTAACATAGGACTAATTAATAATAAAAAGTAGTTATAAACAACTAAAAAAATAAAACCAAATTATAGGCAATAAAAAACCCGCAACATGTGCGGGTTTTTTTAAAGAGTTAAAGAGCTAATTACTTAGCAGCTTTTTTCTCTTTTTCTGCAGCGATTACTGTATCAGCAACGTTTTGCGGACATGCAGCGTAGTGTGAGAACTCCATAGAGAACTGACCACGACCAGATGTCATTGTACGTAGTGTACCGATGTAACCGAACATTTCTGATAACGGTACGTCAGCTTTAATACGGCTGCCTGTTAAACCAGCTTCTTGGTCTTTCATCATGCCACGACGACGGTTAAGGTCACCGATTACGTCACCAACGTGATCTTCTGGAGTGAACACGTCAACATTCATGATTGGCTCAAGAAGTTGTGCGCCCGCTTTAGGGATCGATTGACGGAAAGCGCCTTTAGCAGCGATTTCGAACGCGATTGCAGATGAATCCACGGCATGGAAACCACCGTCGAAAAGTTCAATTTCAACGTCAAGTACAGGGAAGCCAGCTAGAACACCAGTACCCATCATTGACTTGAAGCCTTTCTCAACTGCAGGCCAGAATTCTTTAGGTACGTTACCACCAACAACTGATGATTTAAACGTGAAACCTGAAGCAACTTCGCCTGGCTTGATGCGGTAGTCGATTTTACCGAACTGACCAGAACCACCAGATTGTTTCTTATGCGTGTAGCTATCTTCAATTTCTTTAGTGATAGTTTCACGGTAAGCAACTTGTGGTTGACCAACAATAAGGTCTACGCCGTAAGTACGCTTAAGAATATCTACTTTGATATCTAAGTGAAGCTCACCCATACCTTTAAGGATAGTCTCGCCTGAATCTTCATCAGTCTCAACTTGGAAAGATGGATCTTCTGCAACCATTTTACCGATAGCAACACCCATTTTCTCATTACCGCCTTTATCTTTAGGCTGTACAGCAATCGAGATTACTGGAGTTGGGAATACCATTGGCTCAAGTGTTACTGGGTGCTTAGGATCACATAGAGTGTGACCAGTTTGCACGTTTTTCATACCTACGATAGCAATGATGTCACCAGCTTGTGCGCTAGTTAATTCGTTACGATCATCTGCTTGCATCTCAACCATACGGCCAACACGCTCAGTTTTACCAGTAAACGAGTTAAGGATAGTGTCACCCTTGTTTAGTTTACCTGAGTAAATACGTACGAATGTTAATGCACCAAAACGGTCATCCATTATTTTGAATGCTAACGCTTTGAAAGGTTCGTCAGTAGATACTACTGCGAACTCGCCATTTTCGTTACCTTCTTCATCCATAAGAGGTTGAGGATCAACTTCTGTAGGACATGGTAAGTAATCAACAACAGCGTCAAGAATAAGCTGCATACCTTTGTTCTTAAACGCAGAACCACAGTATGTTGGGAAGAAAGCAAGGTCACGAGTACCTTTACGGATACAACGTTTGATGTCTTCTAAAGAAGGTGCTTCACCTTCCATGTAAGCTTCAAGTAGTGCATCGTCTTGCTCAAGGGCAGTTTCAACAAGCATTTCATAATACTCGTCAGTTTTATCTACCATGTCTGCAGGAATGTCTGTGATTTCGTAGTTTTCAGGAAGACCAGTGTCATCCCAAACGTATGCTTTTTTAGTTAAAACATCTACAACACCAACAAACTCATCTTCAATACCAATTGGTAAAGTCATGATTAGTGGAGTTGCGCCAAGTACTTTACGTACTTGCTCAGTTACACGGTAAAAATCAGCACCCATACGGTCTAATTTATTTACGAAGATAATACGTGCAACTTCTGAATCATTAGCATAACGCCAGTTAGTTTCTGATTGTGGTTCAACACCACCAGAACCACAGAACACACCGATGCCGCCATCTAGTACTTTAAGTGAACGGTAAACTTCAACTGTGAAGTCAACGTGTCCAGGAGTATCGATAACGTTAAAACGGTGATCTTTCCAGAAACAGCTTACAGCCGCAGACTGAATAGTAATACCGCGCTCAGCTTCTTGTTCCATGAAGTCAGTAGTAGATTCACCATCATGAACCTCACCAGTTTTATGGATTTGACCAGTAAGCTTTAGGATACGCTCAGTAGTCGTGGTCTTACCCGCATCAACGTGCGCGAAAATACCAATGTTTCTGTACTTCGATAAATCTGCCATTAATTTTGCTCTTAATAAAGTCGATAAATTATTCCGCAGGAGTATAACATCACTTAAAGCGAACATCACCATACAAGCCGCTTAAAATGCAATCAATTCAACATATTTTTTTTATCGTCAGTATCTATTAAATATCAAACATAACAAAAAAAATGTAAGGCACTGAAATAAATAGCATTTAATATTTTAGCATCAGGTACACAAAGTTACTTCGCTATTTTATAGCAACGTTCAGGGCGGCCAATACTGCCATAACTTTGATCCGCTGTTAACTTACTGATTCAAGCAAATACTCCGAGTAACGGCGTGCTGTAGAGCGACTAACACCGACCAAGTCACCCATTTGCTGAGCGGTAAATGCGGTGGTTGCGTGCTTTATAAAAGCATAGTGTATTTTGCAAAGTAAAATGTGTGCCGAGCAATAAGACAAACAGCAAAGCCATTTTTAGAGATAATTAAATACCTTTATGCTTTCATTGTATTTATAACCTATGCATATAAATAATAAGCTAAATTGAGCTGAACTTATTCATTATCATAATTATAGATATAAATATGTGGATGGATTCAATTAACATCTCATTGTCAAAAAAGCCTAAATTTGGTACATTATTCCTTCAATAGTATTTATAAAAACAACTATAAGACCCTACAATGAAATGGAACTTCCTTCGACTCAGCTCTTGGCTAATTGCACTTACCTTATTAATTTTCTCTCATAATATTTTTGCGCAGCAATATAAAATAGATAAACCAGCTAATTGGGTTAATACACATATTATTGAGCAACCCAAGCATTCAGACATAACCAAAGTACGTGACGGCACACTTTATTTGTTACTCGATAACCAATCCTATATACCGAGCAGACAAAAACAGCAACGCTATACGCGTTTGGTTATGAAAGCTTTAAATCAAAGTGGTGTTGATTATATAAGCCAGCTTAATCTTGATTTTGATCCAAGTTATGAGTCGCTAACACTAAATAGCTTAACTATTATTAGAAATAATGAGCGTATTGATAAGCTTGGTAGCGCGAGAATGACGGTTATACAAGGTGAATCTGAATTAGCTGATCGTATTTATAATGGTAGCTTATCACTCAATATTATTATTGATGATATGCGCAGTGGCGACACACTCGATTACAGCTACACAGTGACAGGTAGCAACCCTATATATGCTAATAAATTTAGTACAAGACGCACGCTTAACTGGTCGGTACCTGTAGTGCAACAAAATATGCGTGTACTTTGGGGTAAACAAACGCCTTTACATATTAATACAATAAACGGCACAGCAGATATTCAAGAAACGCTTAACAAATATGGCAAAGATTATTCTATAACTCTTTTTGAAGAACCCTTACTCGAGCAAAATTCTCAAACCCCAACATGGTACGACCCATATACACAAGTTTACTTTTCTGAGTTTGACGATTGGGGTCAGGTAGTTAACTGGGCATATCCACTTTATCAATCAGCCATAGAAACCCCAAACAGCATTTTGGATGTAGCTGAAGAAATAAAAGCAAAACACACAAAAACATCAGACAAAATTGCAGCAGCACTGCGCTTTAGCCAAGACGAAGTTCGATATTTAGGGCTTGAAATGGGCACTAACTCGCATCAACCAACGTCAGCTTCAGAAACGCTTTCGCTACGATACGGCGATTGTAAAGATAAAACAGTACTGCTTATTTCGTTATTAAAAGCGATGGATATAGAGGCCTTCCCTGCGCTAGTTGATACAGAGGAAACCAAACGTTTAAAAGAACTTCCACCTTCTGCAAGTGTATTTAATCACGTAATTGTTACGCTTAAACAAAACGGAAAACGCTACTGGCTCGATCCTACGGTTAGCTACCAACGAGGTACTCTCGAATATTTAGCACAGCCTGATTATGGCTATGCCCTAATTATTGATAAAGGTGAAACCACTTTAACTTCAATGGCGCAAAAACCTGTACATACAAATGTATCTGTAGAAGATAACTTTTTTATTGCTGAAAAAGTATCTGAGCCATCACGTTTTGAAACCCAGTACACTTATGCTGAATTTGAAGCTATTAACCGAAGAAGCAATATAGCCAGCAGTGGTCTAAATAGCGTTGCTAAATCTTACTTCGAGTATTACCAAGGCTTTTTAAATGGTCTATCAATCAATGAAGCAATGACTATTAGTGAACAAGAAAAAAAGGGTAAACTAATAACCAAAGAATCGTATTTAATTAGTGAATTTTGGGAAAAAACAGACGAAGGCTACGAAGCTAGTTTTTACGCGAATGAAATACAAAATAGCGTTTACGAACCAAAGCAGGTAAATCGCACCGACCCACTCTACTTTGGCTACCCCAATATAATTAACACCACAATAAAACTACATTTTGCAGAAAAAGGTTGGGGATTTGATAGCGATCAACAAGAAATTGATAACGACTACTTCAATCTAAAAACAACTACTGAATTTAATGATAACGTTTTAACACTGAGTTATGACTATTACGCAAAACAAGATCATATTAAAGCCGCTCAAATAGATGATTATTTAGCACAGCGTAAAAAGTTAATATCAGCAACCCATTACCCTATTCTAAAATACGCGGAAACGACCGAAACACCTCAAACAACAGCTGATGTGCTAGATAGCTTTGGTTATAGCTGGCTTAAATATGTGTTGGCTGGCTATATTTTAGTACTCATATTCTTTTTTGCCGATTGGCGATTAGAGTCAGCAAAAAAAGTGAAATTTGAAGATAGTCCATTTTATGCAGTATCTGTAAGTAAGTTTATTATTTACAGTATTTTAAGTTTAGGCGTATTTGTTAACTACTGGAGTTATCGTAACTTTAAAGCCATTAAAGAGCGCGATAACTCAAGTATTATGCCTATTGCTCGAGGTATATTTGCACTTTTATGGTATTACCCTTTGTATCTCGCACTTGCAGAGCACAGCCAACAACAGTTAAACAAAAATAGAGTAATGCCTAACTGGACTGCCTTAACACTCTGGCTAATGGTACTCGCCAGCGTCTTTGCTTATCGTATGGACGAATACGCAACCATAGTGATTTGTATAATGCCATTTTTATGGTTGCCTCTAGTTAGTTACATTGAACAAACCGATACAAGTAAAGAAGCCCTACATTACAACTCGTACTGGCGAATTAGACAGTATTTAATCTCGCTTGCGTTTGCACCTCTATTATTTTTAGGCGTACTTCAAGAAGTAAATATTTTACCCAATGCCGCAATTATAAAAGGCGATAGTTTATGGTCTTACCAAGTACACTTTTTAAAACGTAATCGCCTAACACCTGAAAACGAAGAAATACTTTATTTTTATAGCGATGCAGTATTTGATTACCGAGAAGACGGTAACGGAATAACCGAGAACTATATTTTTAGTTACTACAAAAACGATGACGGCAGGCTTGAATCGGATCTTAGTCACTTTAAAGACATAGAAAAAATAGAAACCACCTACGGTAAAACCAAACTTGATAACACAAGCATTAAAGTAATAAAAACTGACGGTAGTGATTTCTTGCTCATTGTAGGGCGTCTAAACAAGCAGGATAAAGTACTAGTGGAGCAGATTAATTTACGTATAACAGCAAATAAAGTGCGTTAGTGGCTTAAAATATCCAATTAAGTACGAATATTTTTAGCCACTAATTAAAGGCTGTTGATCTTTGGGGGTTAAGATTTTATAAGAGACTATTTTATTTGATATCAAAGCAGTCGCTGTCTTGGAAGGCGATAAAATCATTCCTAGCTTGAATTTATTTTAACTTCGAAAGATTAATACTTTTATAATAAAAATTCATATCAAATTATTCAATAAGCATTAAACATCTATTCTTAATTGTTTAACCAAGATAAGCATTTTTATGAAATGGCAGTGCTAACTAGCCGATTTATATATGAATAAAAAACAAGCGCCACAATAATAAGAATTATTTGCATTTAGGTATTGACAGATAGTTAGATCTAACTGATAATCAATATCAACAAGACGGATTGCATACCACTTGTTAAGGAATGAATTGATTTGTTTCTCGACCCTGAAACAACGTGTGGCGCACGTAAACAGCTATGGTTACTTGTTATGAACCGCAACGCCCCTTGATGTTGATGATGAGTAACCGCCCTACTATTTTACTTGCTACATTGCTCATATCGGTGACGGTAGATATGAAACTAAAAAAGCCCTTACGGGCTTTTTTTATGTCTGTAATTTAGTAAAACTAAATCTCTTTAATTAAATAACCTGATGTAATGGT
>NZ_WTKT01000026.1:0-48636 GCF_011378685.1 Pseudoalteromonas sp. C8 | reverse complement strand
TATACAAATAAAGGGCTGCAGGATACTTTTAGTTTAAAAAACACTCATAATTTATGTATCAATTGATGATGTATTAGTAAGGTTTAAACTAAGCTGTATGTTAAACAAACAACACACAGCTTTATTTAAAATTAAAGATTTATTTAGATGCTATTTCCCATACGGCAATAGAGCCTGATATTTCATTTCCAACAATTAAGAGTGGATTTCCTGTTGCACTTTGCTCTGCTGAAACGAATACCATTCCTTCAGGTGCTAAATCGCCTGTAATATTCGCTCCTTTAATTAAGCCTCTATTATAGAAGTAGTCTTCAAATTGCACATTGTATGGATTAGTAATGTCGTAAACCATAATACCGCCCATACGTTCTAATCCAACAAAAGCAAATGTACGATCGTCAATTTTACCAATAGTCAGCGCTTCAGGCTCTGCGCCTTTATCATCTGAACGTGAGTCACCTTTGTTTTCATCTTCATTATTGTTAAATGATTCACCATGCACCGATGCTGTTATACGTGCTATATCGTCACCTGAATCAAAAACCACCAGCCCATTGCTATCCCAAATAGTAAAAGAACGTGCGCCATAGCCGTAAAGCGATTCGTATTGTCCGTCGTTATTGGTATCGCCTTTTATTGTTGTTACTTTTAAGCGACCAATATCATCATCGTCATTATTTAAGTAATCAAAATTAGCAGCAAGCGTTAAATCTTCAACGCGACTCTCATCTATATAAGCTAAGCAGCCGTCGTCTTTATCGTAATCAAGTCCGCCCTTTGCTATACAGTCTGCTTCATCCGTTGTATCAAAAAAGTATTCTCTTGCGTCACCTTCGTTGGCAGTAACTATAAAGTTAGCGCCTTTCCAACTAAAGCTTGAGATAGTATCGGGCTGGTACATACCATAGAGCCCTGGGTATGATTTTAAATTAACACCGCCGTCTTTATCTGAGGCATCAAGTTGTAAGCTTGACCAATCTTTAAAGCCTAAGCCCTTTAGCTCAAGACTGTTGTCTTGTAGGTTAACTATTGCAAGTGCATTGTTTTCTTGAATAGATACATAAGCATATTTGTTATCTTTAGAAATGCTAACGTACTCGGGCTCTAAATCCATAGCTACTGTGGTATTTATTAGATTACCGTTAATAGTACGACCATTTGGGTTTGCAAAAACTACCCCTTGCGCTTCTAGTTCGGTTTGTTTGTTGTTATAGGCTTTAAAATCAATATTTATTGCTGTATCGGCTATTACATTATTTGTTATATCGATAATACTAATAGAACCTTCAGGATCTACGCTGTAGTCGCCACTTGGTTCACCTTCGTTAGCAACCACTGCCTTTGCACCATCATGGGTGAACGTCACCATGTCTGGTAAAAATCCGACTGTAACATTTTTAATAAATACAGGTGAGTCGCCGCTTATATCGTAAAAAGCAATTTGACCTGCATCACCCGTGCTTTCAGCAGCCATTGCCACTGCAAGTAGATTGTTATTTTCATCAATAGCAATGCTGTTTGCATCGCCTTGGGTAAACTCGTTTAAAGGCAACGTAATAACGGATGTTAAATTTGTGCCGTTTATAACCCCTTCGTTATCTTTAACGAGTGCGGCAGTATCAAAGGTGTCTGCGGGTAAAATATTAATAACAGCGTCATCACCTGAACTGTTAATAGCGTAAATCCATTTTTTAGATGCTTGATATGCAACTATTTCAGCTGCACCTTCTGGGCTTTGTGCATTTAATACACCTCTACCCACAAGGTTAATATTTAATGCTGAATTGGCATTTATACCATTTAACCCATTAGTCCCACCTGTGCCTTGTTCTCCCTGTAATCCTTGAGAGCCGTTTTGACCATCGTCACCATCAAGTGAGCAACCAGTAAGAACAGATATAAGTGACAGCGCAATAATTGATTTTTTAAACATGTAATTTTCCTTAGTATTGTATTTGCTAAATATCAACACACAGGCATGACAAGATTATGGCAGTTTTAATACAGCCCCTTAGCCTAAGTAATTAGCTTATACGCTAGCGGAGTTATTAAAATTAAAGCGGCCGTATAGCCAATCGTTTTTACAGTCGGGGAATAATTTCGTTTAATTGCAACCCCTAGCAAAGGTCTAAGTACATCAATACGTGTAATACCCCATGTAATAACACCGCAAAAAGACCAAGTCCCTGTAATAATGATGAATGGTTCAGCAACAGGCCCTAAACTTAAAGGCTGTAGTAAAAAACACAAAACAATCAAAATGCTTTGATGCAATAAATAAAAGGGAAACACCCATACATTGAGCTGTTTTAAATAGTAAGTATTAAAATTTAAAAATCGACGAGCGAGCGCAAGTACAAAAAATACACCTACAACACGTTGAATATTGTAGCTACCGATTAAAATAAAATGAGGAAGAGTAAACACCTTCTGATAACTTAATATTATAAGTACAAACAAAACCGCAAAACTCAAAGCCAGTAATACCAAGTTTTTATTTAAGCAGTTCCAAAAGTAAGTGTTTTTAGCAAGTATGTATCCTGAGAGTAGCAGTATTAAGCTGTTAGTCTCTCTGATTGAATCGCCAGTTAAGTAATGGCTTGTAAATAGTTTGGCAATAATGAGCAAGGTAATTAAAAACCCAAATGACATACCCCCTTTAACAAATGTTTTTAAAGGCGCAATAAAGGGCAAGCGTGCAAAAAGAGTTAAAACAATAATGATCAGCATAAATTGCCACAACGAGCGCAAATACCATAAGTGATTTACATCCACATTCGGCCACACTCCAGACTGATAATTAATAAAAAGCGTATTGTTCGTCTCTATAAAAGCTAAATAAAATTGCCAATAGCTAATATCAATAACACCTTGCTGCGACATTTCTGCAAACAGCTGAAAAGGCACTATTAGCCATAATCCCACCAGCAAGGGTAATAGTAAAAAAATGGAACGATTTAAAGTGAACAATAACCAAGGCTTAAAGCCGCTTACTTTATCAATCATAAAACGCAGTGCTACGCCCGATATAAACCAAATGAGCAACATGCGCCAAGGTGAAAACACCAACATTAAATATTCAATATACTGCGATGTGTAATTACTTTTAAAATGAAATCCCCAGTTTTCGCTATACAACATGCCAATGTGATAAAAAATTAGCGACGCAAATGCGATTACCCTAAGCCAATCAAGATAATATTTACGCGAATTAACTAATAAAGGGTGTTGTGTTTGAGCGCTCATGCTTTTACTACTTAATAAATGTTATGCGCTATTGATACCTAAAGCTCTCGCTAAAACTATCTATAAGTGCTTATATTACAAGCAATAGTGATAAAAGGTGGTATACAGGGATAAGCGTGCCACATCAGCAATAAGCATATATTTATGAACCTACAGCACTTTCAACGTTTTCAAAGCATTTACGCATCAGTATTACTGTGTGCTTACGTATTAATTAATAATACAGTAAACGCTACAACCCAAATAATGGAAGCCCAAAGAGAGGGTGTTTTAACATTTTTAATGTGGGAACCTTTTGTTTGGGAGTATTCAAGTGCCTTGAGTACTTTGCTTATATTCCCTATTTTAATTTGGTTTTTAAGATACTTACCTTTTAATTGGCAAAACATTACAGCCTCATTAGGTATGTACTTTGGTGCCTCTATTATATTCAGCGTGTTACACGTTGGTATTATGGTAGGGGTTCGTAAATTCATATATTTGTTGAATGATGGGTCTTACAACTTTGGACTTAGTTGGTTTGAGCTTATTTATGAATACCAGAAAGATGCTATAAGCTTTGTATTTTTCATCGTACTTATCAAAGTATATCAATATGTGGTGCAGCAATTATTAGGTGAAGCTTCTTCAATTGAAGAAAGTGAGCAGCAAACAACATCGACCATAAATCGCTTATTGGTTAAAAAGCTCGGAAAAGAATTCATTATAAAAATAGAGGATGTTGATTGGCTTGAATCGTCGGGTAATTATGTAAACCTACATATAGGCTCACGTATATATCCTTTAAGGGCAACGCTTACAGCATTGAGCAAACAACTTGAAGTGCAGGGGTTTTGTAGAATTCACCGCAGCCATGGCGTAAAACTCGATAAAGTGGAGTCCATTACAGCACTCCCCAGTGGCGACAGTGAAATAAAACTAACAACAGGTAAAGTACTTAACTTGTCTAGACGCTATAAAGAGCAATTTAAACTTCAGCTAAAATAAAAAAGGCTACCTAAGTAGCCTCTATTGTTATTTTTTAACTGGGCGTTTCCAACCCGTTAAATTACGCTGTTTAGAGCGTGCTATTGCTAATTGGTCATCTTCAACGGTACTGGTGATCACAGAGCCTGCACCAATTGTTGCAGTTGCGCCTATATTTACTGGGGCAACCAGTGATGAATTAGAACCAATAAAGGCATTATCGCCAATAATAGTTTTTGCTTTGTTAACACCATCGTAGTTACAGGTAATAGTGCCAGCGCCAATATTCACTTTTTCGCCAATTTCAGCATCACCTAAATAACTTAAGTGGTTGGCTTTAGAGCCTTTACCTAGACGGGTTTTTTTCATCTCAACAAAGTTACCAATGTGTGAGTCTTCTTCCATTACAGCGCCTGGGCGAAGGCGAGCATAAGGACCAAGCGTACACTTATCTGCAACTGTGGCATCTTCAATCAGTGTATTAGCTTTAATAATAACGTTATCACCAATACTACAATTTTTAAGGACACAGTTAGGACCTATTTGTACATTATTACCAAGCGTGACCGTGCCTTCAAAAATAACGTTTACGTCGATAAGTACATCTTCACCGGTGGTAACTGTTCCTCGCACATCAATACGCGCAGGGTCAGCAAGTGTTGCGCCATTTAACATTAACTCTTCTGCTTGCCATGCTTGGTAAGCGCGCTCTAAGCCTGCAAGTTGTACGCGGTTATTTGCGCCCTCAACTTCCATTGCATGGTCTGGCTGAGCTGAAGTGATTTCTACGCCTTCACTGTGAGCCATTGCAACGATATCTGTTAAGTAGTACTCGCCTTGTGCATTATTGTTAGATAAGTTACCTAACCATGTTTTTAATAGCTTACCGTTAACAGCCATAATGCCTGTATTTACTTCGTTAATAAGTAACTGCTCTGGGCTTGAATCTTTTTGCTCAACAATACCGACTAACTTACCTCCGGCACGAAGCATTCGACCATAGCCATTTGGGTTTACCAAATTTACCGTTAATACAGCTAAACCATTTTTAGGTGTTGCGGCTAATAAACGCTCCAGTGTTGATTGTTTTGTTAGTGGTACATCACCGTATAAAATTAATACCGTGTCTTCATCATTAACATGAGAGTTGGCTTGCGCTACTGCGTGGCCAGTACCAAGTTGTTCAGCTTGAAGTACCCAATTTACATTGTTATCGGCAAGTTGTTGTTGTAATAGTTCGCCGCCGTGCCCGTAAACTAGGTTTGTAGTCGTTGCACCCAATGCCATCGCATTATCAATAACGTGCTGTACCATTGGTTTACCTGCAACTTTGTGCAAAACTTTAGGTAAAGCAGAGCGCATACGAGTACCTTTACCCGCAGCAAGAATAATAGTTGTTAGAGCCATTAAAACAATTTCCTTTTTTCGTTGTTTTAGCTAAATAAGTCTTATGTTCGATCAGAAGATTACGTAAATCACTTCTTGTGCAAATACTCAGTAGGTTAGTTTATTAGTACTGAATCTTGACTGAAAAAACACACTTAATTGGATGACGTTATTGTAGCGAGGATTGGTGAAGGATATAAGTGAAAATTATCGTTATAGTGCTTTCATTCTTATTAAATTAAAAAGTAAAAAACTCAATAAAGCTTACTTAGGCACTTCTATAGCTTTTACTAGCTTATTATTGTTAATAGTAATAGTGGTAAAGGCTAGAGTACCAAGCTCTTTTGCATAGCTTAGCTGTGTTATCAAACCAACCTTTAATGTGTAAATAAGCTCAGCATTCGCTTTAAAGCCTAAATTCAAATCATATAAATAGATATTAGAGCCATCAGAATGAAAAAGTTTATTATCATTAAGTGCAAATGAATGCTTGTATAGAACAGAGTTTAATTCAAATTCATGGGTTATCAAATTATTCCAACTATCAAAAATCTGTAACTTATTTTGCGCAGAAAGGAATATAAACTTTGAGGTTGAAAGTTGCTCAAACCAAACTGGATTGCTAATTGGTAGCAACATACTTTTTTTGGTAGCCCTATCATATAGGTAAGCCGTGTTACTGGTAGCTATATCACCCCGCAAAATGTAGCCTATATTTTTGTTATTCAAATACTCTACATTTACAATATTACCATCAACTGTAATAGTATCTTTTAAACTTAACTCAGCAGTGTCGCGGATATCAATTACATTGCTCTTTAATGCTAATAGCTCTTCCCCATCACTTGAAACTTTCATTATTGAAAAATCAATAATGTTTGATTTAATACTCACAGTACCCGTAGCAGTATCTAAAACAGCTAACCTTTTTATTTGTGCATCATTAAATAAATAATAAATATATCCATTATTAGTGTTCTGAGCGTTGAATGTATTTATATTTTCCGGTGCAATATCTTCTAAATTAAGGGCATCTAAACTGAGTTGATAAATGTGGCGGGTGTACGGGTATTGTGTCGCTAGCATTTCACTTGGGCTCAAAGGTAACGTAGTTGAATAACCTGAAACTCCCTGCATAGATACTTTTTGAAGTAATTTTTGACTAACGAGGGAGTACTGATAAAGAATATTATCAACATTATCGTACCAAAGTAATGAGTTCGATTTTTGATCGTAGTTTAATGACCAGATACGATTTTTGGTCGTATAAAGGTGAGTTTGAGCTCCGCCTTCAGTATCTGCAATGTACAATTCACTAAAACCAAATTGATGGCGCTCGAAAACCACCTTATTTTTATCTTCTATATGAGCCAGAAATTTATCACCGTAAGAATTTAAATTGGGAGAGCTTATTTGATACTCTTCACCCGTTATGAGGTTACGATTCATCAATACAGCAAGCTCATCCCGATTACGGTAACCAAGTTTAGAATATACAAAATTCGTATTATTAACCCCTTCACCAAAAAAAGGTAAATTATTACAATCAAACAAATGCTTTGCTTCACCTATAAAATTACTATCAATAATAAACACTTGGCAGTCTTTCTTGCCACTATTCTGTCTATAAATAATATCACTATTATTATATGACCAACCAACTGGAGTTAATTCATATCCTATTTTAAATAATACCTTTTCTCTGCCTGTAATAAGATCTTTATTGATTAAATAAGACTCTAGCCCTTCATTTTTTGAAACAATAAACGCTAAGTTCTTTTCATTAGGTGAAAGTACAAGAAAACTATGGGTTCCATCTTTCATTGATAAAACCTCTTCTTGGTAGTCTTTGTAAGTTGTTTTTACTTCACGATTTTTGACTGGCCAAATAAAAGAAATTAACAGGATACTAACTAATAAAAGTAGTAGGAACGCCCTTAAGCGAGTTTTATTTATTACAGGTTTTGCTTTTTTTATTACATCTGGTTTATTAAGGTTATCTATGGGGAGGTTTTGGTATTCGCTTCCAATAAATTCAACGCTAGGAACAAAACTATATCCTTTACGATAATGGGTTTTTACTACTAGCTCGCTTTGTTGCGGCGATTTTAATATTTTGCGAAGTTCTGAAATAGCTCGATTAATGGCGTTATCGTCAACATAAGTCTGACACCAAACATCTTCAATTAGATTTTCGCGGGTAATAATCATGTTTTGATTTAAGATAAGGTAACTTAAAATTTTGTACAGTAGTGGCTCTAACTCTTTTTCTACAGTGCCATCACTAATTATTTGCCGCTTTATATTTAAACACCAAGCACCAAATTTGACTTCTACTACTGAATCAGAAAACTCTGCTTGTTTCATTTTTTCACTTACTTTATATCCTTATAGCAGTCTATTCGTTGCTTGATTTTCACAATAAACCGCCACACTCCATTAACTGAAGGTTAACAGTTTAGTGTTTCAGTGTCATCTCTTCAGGCACAAAAAAGCCCACTTAAAGTGGGCTTTTTACAAACCGGATAGGCTTACTTGTGACGTAATTGCTGAATTACGCGTAACTGAGCAACTGCTTCTGCCAGTCGCGTAGCCGCTTGCTGATAATCAAACTCAACAGCTGACGAATTCGCCATATGTTCTTCAGCTTCACGTTTAGCTTTTTGTACAGAATCTTCATCTAAATCTTCACCACGAACCGCAGTATCTGCAAGAATCGTGATGTGATTTGGTTGAACTTCTAATGTACCGCCAGCAACATATATCACATCTTCGTGACCAAATTGCTTAACTAAACGTACCATACCAGGTTTAAGGGCAGTTAGTAGTGGAGCATGGCCTAGGTTTACACCCAACTCGCCTTCACTACCAGATACTTGAATCGATTCAACAAGACCAGAGAACAAACTCTGCTCAGCGCTTACTACGTCAAGATGTACAGTCATAGCTGTCATACTACCCTCCTAGTTACATGCCTTTGGCTTTTTCTTGAGCTTCTTCGATAGAGCCAACCATGTAGAACGCTTGCTCTGGCATATCATCAAATTCACCGTTTAAGATGCCTTTAAAGCCAGAAATTGTATCTTTTAGTGATACGTATTTACCAGACGCGCCTGTAAACACCTCTGCCACGAAGAATGGCTGAGATAGGAAACGTTGGATTTTACGTGCACGAGATACAAGTTGCTTATCTTCGTCAGAAAGCTCGTCCATACCTAGGATTGCAATGATGTCTTTAAGTTCTTTATAACGCTGAAGAACTGTTTGAACGCCACGTGCTGTATCGTAGTGCTCTTGACCAATTACTTGTGGGTCAAGTTGACGTGAAGATGAATCAAGTGGGTCTACCGCTGGGTAGATACCAAGTGACGCGATATCACGTGAAAGTACTACTGTTGCGTCTAAGTGAGCAAAGGTAGTTGCTGGAGATGGATCCGTTAAATCATCCGCAGGTACGTATACCGCTTGGATTGATGTAATTGAACCCGTCTTAGTAGAAGCGATACGCTCTTGAAGCACACCCATTTCTTCAGCAAGTGTAGGCTGGTAACCTACCGCTGATGGCATACGACCAAGTAGTGCAGATACTTCTGTACCAGCAAGAGTATAACGGTAGATGTTATCTACGAAGAAAAGTACATCGCGACCTTCATCACGGAACTTTTCAGCCATAGTAAGACCAGTTAACGCTACGCGTAAACGGTTACCAGGAGGCTCGTTCATCTGACCGTATACAAGCGATACTTTATCAAGTACGTTTGAATCGTTCATCTCATGGTAGAAATCGTTACCCTCACGTGTACGCTCACCAACACCTGCGAATACTGAGTAGCCGCTGTGCTCGATTGCGATGTTACGGATAAGTTCCATCATGTTTACAGTTTTACCAACACCGGCACCACCGAATAAACCAACTTTACCACCTTTAGCAAACGGACATACAAGGTCGATAACCTTGATACCAGTTTCTAAAAGTTCAACTGAACTTGATTGCTCTTCGTATGAAGGTGCTGCACGGTGAATAGACATTCGGTCTTCTTCGCCGATTGGACCCGCTTCATCGATTGGCTCACCAAGTACGTTCATGATACGACCAAGTGTTGCTTTACCAACTGGAACTTGAATCGATTCACCTGTATTCATAACTAAAGCACTACGACGTAAACCATCAGTAGTACCCATAGCGATAGTACGCACTACACCGCCACCTAGCTGTTGTTGAACTTCTAGAGTCAAACCAGCTAAATCGCCATCTGTTACTCTTAGTGCGTGGTATACCGCTGGCACGCTATCTTGTGGAAATTCAATATCCACAACGGCGCCGATAATTTGGACGACCTTACCTAAACTCATGTCTATTCCTCTCGTTAATCTTTACCCGAAGCATTAAACTGCTGCTGAGCCAGAACAAATCTCACTAATTTCTTGTGTGATTGCTGCTTGGCGAGCCTTGTTATAAACAAGCTGTAGCTCGTCCATAAGGTCACCTGCGTTATCAGTTGCAGCTTTCATTGCAACCATACGAGCAGCCTGTTCAGAGGCAGCATTTTCTACCACACCTTGGTATGCTTGAGACTCAATAAAGCGTACTAACAAAGACTCTAAAATAGCCTCTGGATTTGGCTCGTATAAGTAATCCCATGTGTGAGCAGATACTTCTTCTTCAGCTTTTGGCAAAGGGAGTAACTGATCTATAATTGGCTCTTGCCTCATGGTATTAACGAATTTGTTATATACCAAGAATAAACGGTCTATTTTGCCTTCAGAAAATGCATCAAGCATAACTTTTACAGGACCAATAACGTCTTGTACTGAAGGTTTATCTCCTAGGCCCGCTTTTTTAGCGAGTAGTTGACCACCAAAACGTTGAAAGAAGCCAGCTGCTTTACTACCTAAAGTAGCAAATTCAGCATCAACACCTTTTTCTTTCCACGCTTTAACATCAAGTGCAACTTTCTTAAACTCGTTTGAGTTTAGACCGCCACACAGACCACGGTCTGTAGAGATAACAATATAACCAACTCGTTTCACTTCACGATCTTTTAAGAACGGGTGAGTAAAATCAAGATTTGCTTGAGCAACACGACCAATTACTTCACGTAATTTGTCAGCGTATGGACGGCTTGAAGCAACGCGTTCTTGCGCCCTTTTCATTTTAGACGCAGCAACCATTTCCATTGCGCTAGTGATCTTTTGAGTATTTTTAATACTCCCGATCTTGCTTTTAATCTCTTTTCCGCTGGCCATGACTCTCTCTCCGAATCAAGGTGTGCTTTAGTTTCCTAAAGCGCACCATTAATAACTAAATTACCAAGTTTGCGTA
Source organism: Pseudoalteromonas sp. C8 (assembly GCF_011378685.1). Lineage (NCBI taxonomy): Bacteria > Pseudomonadati > Pseudomonadota > Gammaproteobacteria > Alteromonadales > Pseudoalteromonadaceae > Pseudoalteromonas > Pseudoalteromonas sp. C8. The sequence continues at coordinate 37,715 of NZ_WTKT01000026.1, read as the reverse complement.
GACTTGAACTTCGTTAGAAGTTCTTTAAGCTGCGCTTCGATCTCGGCATTCAAGTTACCAGTTTCATTGATTTGAGCCACAAGCTCTGCGTATGTGCTATTTGCATACGAAAGTAAAGCTGCTTCAAAGTCACCGATTTTCGCGATTTCGATGTCTTGAAGGAAGCCTTTTTCAGCAGCAAATAACGACAAAGACATATCAGCAACAGACATTGGCGCGTACTGTTTCTGCTTCATTAGCTCTGTTACACGCTCACCATGCTCAAGTTGAGCACGAGTTGCATCATCAAGGTCAGACGCGAACTGCGAAAACGCAGCTAATTCACGGTACTGAGCTAGGGCTAGACGGATACCGCCACCTAGTTTCTTAACGATTTTAGTTTGTGCAGCACCACCAACACGCGATACCGAGATACCAGCATTTACTGCCGGACGGATACCTGAGTTGAATAAGTCAGTTTCTAAGAAGATCTGACCATCGGTGATAGAGATAACGTTAGTCGGTACGAACGCAGAAACGTCGCCGCCTTGAGTTTCAATGATTGGCAATGCCGTCAATGAACCAGTTTTACCTTTCACTTCACCATTAGTGAACTTTTCAACGTAATCTGCGTTTACACGCGATGCACGCTCTAAAAGACGAGAGTGAAGGTAGAATACGTCACCTGGGTATGCTTCACGGCCTGGTGGACGCTTAAGTAGTAATGAAATTTGACGGTAAGCAACTGCTTGCTTAGACAAATCATCATATACGATTAATGCGTTTTCACCACGGTCACGGAAGTATTCACCCATAGTACAGCCCGCGAACGGTGCTAAGTACTGAAGTGCCGCAGATTCAGAAGCAGATGCAACAACTACGATAGTATTTGCTAGTGCACCATGCTCTTCTAATTTACGAACTACGTTTGCAATAGTAGATGCTTTTTGACCAATCGCAACGTACACACACTTAACGCCTGTGTCTTTTTGATTGATGATTGCATCGATTGCTAGTGCAGTTTTACCTGTTTGGCGATCCCCAATGATAAGTTCACGTTGACCACGACCAACTGGAATCATCGCATCAATAGATTTATAACCAGTTTGAACTGGCTCATCTACAGATTTACGCTCGATTACACCTGGTGCAATTTTTTCTACAGGTTCAAACCCGTCGTTATCTAGAGCGCCTTTACCATCGATTGGAGCACCTAGTGTGTTTACAACACGACCAAGTAAACCAGGACCAACAGGAACTTCTAAAATACGACCAGTTGTATATACTTTTACGCCTTCAGTAAGGTCAGCGTACGGACCCATTACTACTGCACCAATTGAGTCGCGCTCAAGGTTTAGTGCGATAGCATAACGGCTGCCAGGAAGCTCAATCATTTCACCTTGCATACAGTCAGCAAGACCGTGGATGCGGATGATACCGTCAGTAACAGATACAATAGTACCTTCGTTACGAGCTTCACTTACAACTTCGAACTTCTCAATACGTTGTTTGATCAGATCTGAAATTTCAGTGGAATTAAGTTGCATGCTCTTTTTCCCAATTACGATTGTAGTGTTGTAGCTAAGCGGTTTAATTTACCGCGAATAGTACCGTCGATTACAGTGTCGCCAGACCTAATAATAAGTCCACCAACCACTGACGCGTCTTCACTACAATTCAGCTTAACTTTGCGTGCGAAACGTTTTTCAAGTGCCGCTACCAATGACTCTTGTTGCTGCGCAACAAGAGGAGTTGCAGAAATCACATCTACTTCGATTTCTTTATCGTATTCTGCTTTAAATTCAGCAAATAACTGTGCAACTTCAGGTAGAGCTGTCAAACGTCCATTTTCAGCCATCACCTTAACTAGGTTCTGACCTTGTTCGTTGAGCTGCTCAGCACAAAGTTGAATAAATAATTCAGCTTGTGCAGTAGCTGTAGGCATACTCGCTAAAACAGACGATGCTTGCTCATTGCTGGCTACATGGCCTGCAAAGAACAACATATCATTCCAGCTTTCTAGAGTGCCTTTCTCAACGGCAAGTTCAAAAGCCGCTTTAGCGTATGGGCGAGCGATAGTAGTCAAATTAGACATGCTCATACCCTCCTAATTACAGCTCAGCGACAAGTTTTTCAACGATGTCACTATGTGCGGCTTGATTAATTTCACGCTCTAAAATACGTTCTGCGCCAATCACTGCCAGAGTTGCTACTTGCTTACGTAGTTCTTCTGTTATGCGATTACGTTCAGACTCAACTTCAGAGTGCCCTTGAGCAATGATACTTTCACGCTCTTGTTGACCACGAAGTGTTTCTTCGTCAACAATTAGCACTGCACGCTTTTTAGCTTGATCAATGATATCAGCCGCTTGAGCTTTTGCATCTTTAAGCTGTTCAGCAGCTTTCTTTTGCGCAAGTTCTAAGTCTTTTTCGGCTCTATCAGAGGCAGCTAAACCATCTTCGATTTTTTTCTGGCGAGCTTCAATTGCACCGTTTAGTGGTGGCCATACGTATTTCATACAAAATAATACGAACACCGTAAACGCAATCAATTCACCGATAAGAGTGGCGTTTAAATTCACAACCGCTCCTCCTTAAATAGTAAGCTGTTCAAAGAATAAAATTAAAGTACGAACAACAATACCATAGCGATACCAACACCAATCATTGCTACAGCATCGATTAGACCAGCAAGAATAAACATCTTAACTTGTAGCGAAGGTGCAAGCTCAGGTTGACGCGCACATGCTTCAAGGAATTTACCGCCCATGTTACCAAAACCGATTGCTGTGCCGATTGCACCAAAACCGATTAGTAAAGCTACTGCGATGTATTTTAAGCCTGTTAATAATTCTAAAGCTTCCATTTATTTCTCCAAAGTTTCAATTGTAAAGTTAAAAGTAAAAGTAAAATTGTAAATCTAAAAATTAGTGATTATCTGAACTTGCCATGCTTAGGTATACAATCGTAAGCATCATGAATAAGAATGCTTGCAATGTAATAACTAGAATGTGGAATACAGCCCAAACAAAGTGCAACGGTAGTTGCATAAAACCGATAGCGCCGATCAAGATGAAAATCAACTCACCAGCATATAAGTTACCAAACAAACGTAGTGCTAATGAAAACGGTTTAGAAACGAGTGCAATCAGTTCAAGTAATAAGTTAAATGGTATCAAAATAATTTGAACAAACATGTTATTTGAGTTGAACGGATGAAGCGTTAACTCTTTAATAAACCCGCCAATACCTTTTATTTTGATTGAAAAGCCAACCATTAGTATAAATACACCCAGCGCTAGCGCTGAAGTCATATTAATGTCAGTCGTTGGTACAATTTTCATGTACACATCGTGAGAATCCATACCAAATGCAGTCTCACCAACGAAACCTGCAAATGCTGGAAGGAAATCAACTGGTATTAAATCCATTAAGTTCATTAAGAACACCCAAACGAAAATCGTTAAGGCTAATGGTGCAATAAGCTTGCTTTTACCATGGAAAGTATCGCGTACGTTGTCACCAACAAATTCTACGATTATTTCAATAAAACACTGAAATTTTCCAGGTACACCTAGTGTTGATTTTTTAGCGGCACTACGAAAGATCCATAAAAATATAAGACCTAAACCGATAGACCATGCAAGGGTATCTATATGCCATGTCCAGAATCCACTGTCCGTACATGCTTTATTGAAGGCGAGACCTGTATCGGTCGAACACATCTTAGCATTGGTCAAATGGTGCTGGATATGGCCAGATAGAGTAACTTCTTCTGCTGCCATGTTATATCCCAAAAGTTAATGTTTAAAAAAAACGGGTGCGAACAATCCAGTAAAGAGCGCCAGTATATAAGTACTAAAAAAGGGTAATAAAATTACCGGAAAATGCTTCAGTACTAGCGCAAACAATACAATTGTTAGCATAAACTTTAATCCGTTGCCGCGTTTCAACGAGGCATACGCTTGATTTGCTCGACTTGCACCCATATATCTGAATGCATAAAGTGCAAATACAAAGTGCGGAAGTACTGCTACAGCTCCACCAGCGAGTGATGAAAGCGAGGCATTGACTCCCGAACTAAAAAAAATAATTACAGCAGCAACTAATGCTACAACACCCTGAAGGCAAATTAACTTTAATACGGCAAGTCGATATGGACTCGCTAACTTATCAGTCACGTTTAGTTAACCTTTATTGCGTTCTAATTGTTAGGGTGTGAAAACTGGCGAAATTATACTTAATCCTGCCAGTTTTGCAACTTGAGTAGATGCTTTGTAACACGAAATAGCTACAAATGTCCCTTTTTAGACATGTAGAAAACTAATGGTGGGTATTGTCGTGATTGATACGATTTAAAATGCCGTCAAGTTCATCTAGGTTAGTATACGAAATAACCAGTTTACCTTTGCCTTTTTTATTGTAGTTAATCTCTACTTTAGCACCTAGATTTTCAGCGAGTTGTTGTTCTAACTGCTTAACATCTGGATCTTTTTCGGTTATTTCTTTAGCAGGTAAAGGTTCTAAAATTGAACGTACGAGCTTTTCAGTTTCTCGAACTGTTAATGCTTTAGCTACAGCTAAACGAGCAGCATCTGACTGCGCTTCACCTTCAAGGGCTAACAGGCAACGAGCATGGCCCATTTCAATATCGCCATGTTCTAACAGAATTTTTACATCACTATTTAAGTTATTTAAACGCAGTAAGTTAGTTACAGTCGTACGTGATTTACCCACCGCGTCTGCTACTTGCTGATGTGTTAATTCAAATTCTATTAGCAAACGATTAAGTGCAACTGCTTCTTCCATGGCATTTAAATCTTCACGCTGAATATTTTCTATCAGTGCAATCGCAACGGCAGCTTCATCAGGTACATCTTTAATAATACAAGGCACTGTTTCAAGCTTAGCTATTTGCGCTGCGCGCCAACGACGCTCACCAGCAATAATTTCAAAGCTATTGTGTGCAATAGGGCGCACAACAATAGGTTGAATAATACCTTGTGAGCGAATAGAACTAGCAAGCTCTTCTAGCGCCTCTTCAGACATGTCTTTACGAGGTTGGTATTTACCAGAGTGTAAAAACTCTATTGGGAGTTTTTGTAATTCACTATTATTAGCCGCGGCATTTTGCACAGCCTCAGAAACGTTTGATGTGTCTTGTTCCTTGCTTGGGCTTGGTGCAGGCTTTGACGAACTTAAAAGTGCATCGAGTCCTCGGCCTAAACCTCGTTTTTTAGCAGACATGTTATTTTTTTACCTCAAAGTTAGGCGACAACGGACGCTGTTTTTTCTTTTCTGCGTAACATTTCACCAGCGAGTGCTAAATATGCTTTAGCGCCACTTGATGCCCGGTCATAGTACATAGCAGGAGTACCAAAACTAGGTGCTTCAGCTAAACGAACATTACGCGGGATCACCGTACGGTATACTTTATCGCCAAAATGTTGTTTTAATTGTTCTGATACATCATTTGCCAAACGGTTACGCGGGTCGTACATAGTACGAAGTATGCCTTCAATTTGTAAGCTAGGATTCACTAACTTAGCAAGCTGCGTAATCGTATCCATTAATGCGGTTAACCCTTCAAGTGCATAATACTCACACTGCATTGGCACTAAAATAGAATCAGCTGCGGCCATTGCATTAACAGTTAACATATTTAGAGAGGGTGGACAGTCGATAAAAATAAATTCGTACTGGTCCTGAATTTTTTCAAGTGCATTACGTAAACGCACTTCACGGGCAAATAATTCCATCAATTTAACTTCTGCAGCGGTTACATCACCGTTTGCAGCAATCATATGGTATTCACCAGACGTTTCTTTAATGATAACGTCTTCTATAGGTTTATCTTCAATAAGTAGGTCGTAAATAGTTGGCACGTCGCCATATTTATCTACGCCACTACCCATAGTCGCATTACCTTGCGGATCGAGATCAATTAACAGCACTTTACGTTTCGTTGCAGCCATAGACGCAGCGAGGTTAACAGCGGTTGTAGTTTTACCCACTCCACCTTTTTGATTTGCTAATGCGATGACTTTTGCCACGGTGTCTCTGATCCCTAGTCTTTAGAAAGAATAATTAAATGTCGTTGTGCATCTAAATTAGGTACTTCTAATGCAATTTTTTGCTCAAACTTAACGCCTGCAGGTAGTGACTCTAGCTCTTCGCTAGGGAACACGCCTTTAAGTGCTATAAATTTACCCGAATGATCGATTAAGTGCGAACACCAGTCAACCATATCTTGTAATGAAGCAAAAGCACGACTTAGTACGCCGTCTAATTTAACACTTGGTTGATATTCTTCAACTCTTGACTGAACCGGGGTTACATTATCAAGACCAAGCTCATGTTTAACATGCATTAAAAATCGTACACGTTTACCTAAGCTATCTAATAACACAAAATGTGTATTAGGTAATGCAATTGCTAATACGATACCCGGTAATCCAGGACCCGTTCCAACATCAATATAATGATGACCGGGTAAGTGAGGCGCAACAACTAAGCTATCCATAATATGCTTAATCATCATTTCTTCAGGTAAGCGTACTGAGGTTAAGTTATAAGCCTTATTCCACTTATTCAATAACTCGACGTAACGAACTAGCTGTTGCTGTTGTTTTTCTGTTAGCGCAATATCAGTTTGCGCTAACAATGTAGTTAATTGTTGCTGTAACACTATGTACCCTTACCGTTACGCGGATTTGCGTAATAAGCCTTGCTTCTTCAGATACACTAATAATAGCGAAATCGCCGCTGGGGTGATACCAGAAATACGCGATGCTTGACCAATAGTGTCAGGACGCGACTCAATAAGCTTGGCAACTACCTCATTTGACAAACCAGATACGGTTTTATAATCAAACTCTTTTGGTAAAATTGTTTGCTCATGACGAAGCTGTTTGTTGATCTCATCTTGTTGACGCGCAATATAACCTGCGTACTTAGTATGGATCTCAACTTGTTCAAGTGCCGCTTTGTTTGTAAATTCAGATCCTAATCCTTCTATAGCCATAAGATCGTTATAACGAATCTCTGGGCGACGAAGTAATTCTTCTAAACTTGCTTCACGTGTAAGCGGTGTTTTCAGTAATGCATTTACTTGATCTACAACGGCGTGATCTTTATGAATCCACGTATCTTTAATGCGTTGCTTCTCTTTTTCGATTACTTCCATTTTTTCGTTAAATGCCTGCCAGCGTTCGTCATTAACTAAACCTAGCTCACGGCCTTTTTCAGTTAAACGAATATCAGCATTATCTTCACGAAGTAATAAACGGTATTCGGCACGACTGGTAAACATGCGGTATGGTTCTTTTGTACCCAGTGTTGCTAAGTCGTCGATTAATACACCAACGTAAGCTTCATCACGACGTGGTGTCCAAGAATCTTTGCCTTGTACTTTTAGTGCAGCATTCATACCTGCAATTAAGCCTTGTGCACCCGCTTCTTCATAGCCGGTAGTACCGTTAATTTGACCCGCAAAAAATAAACCTTCAATAAATTTAGTTTCTAAAGATTGTTTTAAATCACGTGGATCAAAGTAATCATATTCAATTGCGTAACCAGGTCGACAAATATGTGCATTTTCAAAACCTGTAATCGATTGCACAATTTCAAGTTGTACATCAAACGGTAAACTAGTCGAAATACCATTTGGGTATAATTCGTATGATGTTAAACCTTCAGGCTCAACAAATATTTGATGTTTATCTTTATCTGCAAAACGAACAATTTTATCTTCAATTGAAGGGCAGTAACGTGGACCAATACCTTCAATTACACCCGAGTACATAGGTGAGCGATGTAAGTTTTTACGAATAACATCATGTGTTTTTTCGTTTGTGTAAGTTATGTAACACGGTATCTGTTGTGGGTGATCTGATTGTTTACCCATAAACGAAAACACAGGAGTTGGTGTATCACCTGGCTGTGCTTCCATTTTTGTAAAATCAACAGTACGTGCATCAATACGTGGAGGTGTACCTGTTTTTAAACGATCAACTCTAAATGGATGTTCACGTAAGCGATCAGCTAAAGCGATTGAAGGAGGATCGCCTGCACGACCGCCTTTATAATTTTCTAAACCAATATGAATTAAGCCGCCTAAAAAAGTACCCACGGTTAAAACAACACTTGGTGCACTAAAACGTAAACCCATTTGAGTTACTACGCCAGTAACACGATCGTTTTCAACAATAAGATCATCACATGATTGTTGAAAAATCTTAAGGTTATCTTGGTTTTGTAATGTTGTTTGAATAGCCGCTTTGTACAAAGCACGATCTGCTTGTGCTCGAGTAGCACGAACAGCAGGTCCTTTTGAAGAATTTAGTGTACGAAATTGGATCCCGCCTTTATCAATGGCCTGTGCCATTGCACCACCAAGCGCGTCGATCTCTTTTACCAAATGACCTTTGCCAATCCCACCAATTGCTGGGTTGCAAGACATTTGACCAAGGGTATCCATATTGTGAGTCAGTAGCAGGGTATTCATCCCCATACGGGCAGCTGCTAATGCGGCTTCAGTGCCAGCATGTCCACCACCTACTACGATAACGTCAAAATTTTCGTGAAAAATCATTAATGGGATCCTACTTAAATCAAACCGGTAAACTTCAAAAGGGAGCGTATTCTACCTAGAAATTGGCAGAAGATAAATGATTAAACAAAGGGCAAGATCTAAGTATGTGATCTCTAATAATATAAAGGATCTTTTAAAGAGATCTTTTATTACTATTACTACTACTGATCGACTTTTCTGTTGATAAGGTTTAGATCTTCATTTAAAACATGAAATTAGATCAGATCTAAAGGTGTTAATATGATCGGATCATCCAGCAAATAAGCTCTGATCAAAAAGGCACTTTATGCACAGGGTTGAATCAGTTGGATCTTATCCAATGGATAAGCATGCTTTAAAACGCAGTTTATTCAATCTTTATCCACAAAACCTAGTAAATTATTAGTAAATTGTGGGTAACTTTATATATAACTTTTTACTTGATCTATCTATTTTATGCCTGTTTGAGCTATCCAAGAGTCTAACCATGTTAATGCAGTGTCTTCTGGTAGTGCTTCATCGAGAATATTAAGCTCTAAACGTTCTGCTACTTTTATAGCGCCTTTTTGAGTTAATAAGGCATCTATATTACGTCCTGCTAGGTTATAAGTGTCATAACTAGTGTCGCCTAAAGCTATTACTGAATATTTTAATTCAGATAAATCATCTGCTTGAGTTACATCTTCAACAAAACTAATAAGATTTTCAGGGTAATCACCTGCACCATAAGTTGATGTGCAGATTAACCAAATGGTATTTTGCTGATCAATATCGCTAAATTCAGGTTGATCATGTAGTTGCGTAGTAATACCAAGGTTATTAAGCGCGTCGCTTAATTGCTCTGCAACATACTCGGCTGATCCCATTTGGCTGCCGACAATAAGATTTACTGAACTCATGAATATTAGTGATCACATTGGTTATAATTGCCGCCTATGATAACTGAGTGAGGATAACAGTAAAGTTAAGAGTGCTTTTTTGTATAACTATTTTTGCGGTAATTTTACACTCATTCAAAATTGTGTCTTTAAGTTGTTGATAATATAGTGTTTAACAAATTATCTTTAAGTGTAATCTTCTGATCAAGTTGTTGATAACAGTGGGGAAAGCTCTGCTTAAACTGTTTTTTTAGGTTGTTTTATATTCGCTAAGTTATTGATATTACTTGTCAGTAAAAAATTAAATTGTAAATATCTCAATTTAAAATACATATTGATCATAATGTGGATATAAAGCCTGTTGATAACCTTAAATTTAGATCGAAAATAATTTTTAAAAATGATCTAATAAAGCAGATCTAATGAAATTAATTAAAAATAAGTTCATAAATAGATAAATTACAATTGATCATGAGGTTTTTGCGACTGATTTACCTAGTTTTGGTATTTATTTGAGCTGAAAATTAGGTATTGTGGATAAGTGATCTCGGTATTTTTAATTTTATGCGAATTTAGAGCTGCTATTTTTATTAATTTTGCTGGTGGAGTTAGCAGATCAAAAGTGTTGAATACTTAACAGTTGAGTTATTTTATTTAAAAATCACGGTGATTATCAAATTATATGTTGTCAAAAGTAAGCTTTTTAGAGTACTAATCAGTGTTTTTTAGCTCTTTAATTGAGCGAATAGCATTATTTTTTGCGTGTATGAGGTGTGTTTTAGTGCATTTTTGTGAGCTAAAGTAAGTATAAGGAAGCCATTTATAACTACTTTTTGTATGACATATAATGCTATTAAAGCGTGCGGTTGTTTGAAAAGGCATCGGTTTTAGCCTTAATAATAGGTGTAATTTGTGCTATTAATTCCCCCAATAAGCACTCTCAGTATTGCCTACTTTATATAATCTGACCTCTCTTAGCACGTAACAAAGGTAGTTTTGGATATGATTTTATTGGCAGTAATTTGCAGGCATCAGGTGTATAAATACATATTTTACAGCAGAATATTTTACATAAAAAAAGAGCACCTAAGTGCTCTTATAATAAAAATATATCTGTAATAGGGTGTTTATTTACCAATACAAAACGAGCTAAATATTTTGCCAAGTAAGTCGTCTGAGGTAAATTCACCTGTAATTTCATTCAAATACTGCTGTGTTAAACGCAGTTCTTCAGCGAGTATTTCACCAGCAATGTGCATTTCTAACTGTGTTTTACCCGTTTCTAAATGATACGCAGCACTTTCTAGTGCATCCAAATGACGACGGCGCGCCATAAAGCCACCTTCTGTTGCGCCTTGAAAACCTATACAAGCCTTTAAATGCTCGCGAACAAGTTCAATACCGTCAGCATTTTTAGCACTTAAGCTGATGACCGGGTATTGTTGCTCTTGCTCCATTCCGACTATGTCGCCCGATAAATCAGCTTTATTTCTGATGACCGTAACCCCCATACCTTCTGGTAATTTTGCCATAAATTCAGGCCAAATTTTGTGCGGGTCAGTATCTATAGTATCAGTGCCATCAAGCATAAATAAAACGCGATCGGCTTGGTTTATTTCATCCCATGCACGCTCAATACCTATTTGTTCTACTCTGTCTGGGCTTTCGCGTAGGCCTGCTGTATCTATAATATGCAGTGGCATACCATCTATATGTATATGCTCTCGTAGTACGTCGCGAGTGGTACCGGCTATTTCTGTTACGATTGCGGCTTCACGACCGGCTAGAGCGTTAAGCAGGCTTGATTTACCCGCATTAGGGCGACCTGCAATAACAACACGCATACCTTCGCGCATGATGCTGCCCTGCTTGGCTTGGTTGGTTACAGTGTTAAGCTGAGTAATAATCGCGTCTAAGTCGCCTGACACTTTACCATCTGATAAAAAATCAATTTCTTCATCAGGAAAATCTATTGCCGCTTCTACATACATACGTAAGTGAATTACTTTTTCTACGAGTGTTTCTATGTGCTTAGAAAATTCACCTTGGAGAGACTGTAGGGCGCTTTTAGCGGCTTGCTCGCTAGTGGCATTAATTAAGTCGGCGATGGCTTCTGCTTGTGTTAAATCAAGCTTGTCATTCATAAATGCGCGCTCAGAAAACTCACCAGGCTTTGCTAAACGAACGCCCTCTATTTTACTAATTTCTTTAAGTAACATATCCAGTACTACAGGACCGCCGTGGCCTTGTAATTCAAGTACGTCTTCACCAGTAAATGAGTTAGGACCTGCAAAGTAAATGGCAATACCTTGATCAAGTTGCTCGCCAGCAAGGCTTTTAAATGGCACATAATCGGCGTAGCGAACTTTAGGTATTTTACCAACTACTTTTTCGGCGACACTTTTAGCAAGGCTACCTGAAACGCGAATAATACCAACACCACCACGTCCAGGTGCTGTTGCTTGTGCTGCAATTGTATCTTGATTGATCATGCTATTAATTTGCCAACGATGAGTAACTTTATGCCCGTATTGTAACCTATCGATTTATTTGTAGCGAATAGCTGTGGTGAAAAACAGGCAATAAAAAAGGCGACCGAAGTCGCCTTTATATAAGTAGGAGCTTAGTTAGCCTCTTACTTTAATTCCTTTCTTTTCCATGCCACGGTAGATGATTAACATCTGGACAATAGAAATAAGGTTAGACACTAACCAGTAAAGAACTAAACCAGATGGGAACCATAAGAAGAATACAGAGAAGATAACCGGCATAAAGGTCATCATTTTTTGCTGCATTGGATCAGTAACCGTCATAGGTTGTAGCTTTTGCGTCACAAACATACTCGCACCAAATAATATTGGCAATACGTAGTACGGGTCTTTCGCAGAAAGGTCAGTTAACCAAAAAATGAATTCAGCATGGCGAAGTTCAGTAGACTCTAAGAATACGTAGAACAAGGCTAAGAAAATTGGCATTTGTAGCAAAATAGGGAAACAGCCACCCATTGGGTTAACTTTTTCTTTTTTGTACATTTCCATAGTCGCTTGACCGAACTTTTGACGGTCATCACCAAACTTTTCTTTAAGGGCTGCCATTTTAGGCTGTAGGGCACGCATTTTTGCCATTGAAGTGTATTGCGCTTTAGTAAGTGGATACATTAACGATTTAACGATAATAGTGATGGCAATAATTGCTACACCCCAGTTACCTAAAATGCTGTGTAGCCATTTTAGCAATACAAATAAAGGTTGCGAGATAAAAAATAACCAACCGTAATCTACGGTTAGGTCTAGGTCTGGGTGAATCGCTTCAAGAATATCTGATTCTTTCGGGCCCATATAATAAGTAGCAGTTAGTATTTGCTCACTACCAGCTTGAATATTTACAGCGGGATCTTTAGCACCAATAATAGCGGCATTACTTTTTGTAATTAAGCTATAAAGTGTATTTGATTGATCTTGCATTGGAACCCAAGCACTTACAAAGTAATGTTGAATAAAGGCAACGTAACCACCTTGTGTGCTTTTATTTAGGTTTTTATCAGCCATATCTGAAAAACTATACTTTTCGTATTTTTCTTCATCAGTACCGTATGCTGCACCTAAATAGTTTTGATCAACCATGCTACCTTTTTCTTGTACGGTACGCTTAATTTGCGTGTATAGCTGTACTTGAAGAGGTGCGCTGGTAGTGTTGTTAATTTTGTATTCTAAGCCTACGTCATACTGACCTTTTTTGAATACATACGTTTTAGTAAAACTAACACCATTACTATCGGTAAACTGAAGTGGAACGCGAAGCTCATCACCCGTTAAGGTATATGACTTTTGTTCGGTATTGTAAGTAGGGCGACCGTTAGCTGATGCGTCAGGGCCATTTAAGCCAATTAAGCCACTTTGTGAAAAGTATTGTTTGCCACCATCAAGCTGACCAAGAAGCATATAAGGCGTTTCACTGCCTTTTGTCTCTTCGTATTGAAGAAGGTCTGTTTCAACAATGTCACCGCCTTTGGTGTCAATTTTAACTTTAAAAACGTCAGTTGTAATTTCAATAACTGAACGCTTAGCTAAAGTTGCTGAAGCAGGTAACTCTGAATCTGACGATGAAGGAATATAATCATCCGACTCTGGTGAATTTGCTTGTAGTGTTTGTGTTGTGGCACTTGGATCGACTTTAGGCTTGTTGTAATCATTATCCCATTCTTGGAACAATAAAAACGACACTAGCATTAGGCCAATTAATAAAAACGTGCGTTGCGATTCCATAACAGCTCTTATTTCTCGTGTTGGTGGTTAATATGGGTTAATTTTTCAGGAACGGGGTCGTTTCCGCCTGAATGTAAAGGATGGCATTTTAATATGCGTTTTAAAGCTAACCAACTACCTTTTACCGATCCATGCAATTTAATTGCTTGAATAGCATAACTAGAACAGGTTGGATTAAAACGACAATGCGGACCTAACAGCGGGCTAATCCACTTTTGATAACCGCGGATAAATAACACTAAACAAAAAGTTGGTAAAGCAACAAGTGGTTTAAGTAACCTCATGATGTTTATGCCCCTACTTAAGTTTAGTGAGATAGATATCATGTATTTAAAGACTCAATTAGAAAATTTAAATGCATGATTAAAAGGTGAGCTAAAGATACATTAATTAACCCTGCAATTCTATTGCAATTAGGTTTGTTTGTTAGATTTAGCTGATTTGTTTGGGCGTTTCTTAAAAGGTGGCGGTTTAGGTGCACCTGGTTTACAGCGTTCGTTAATTTTTCGCCATAATTTAGTAAGTTGTTTGGTTATTTCTTCATTAGACTGCTCATCAATACCATTTTTAACCATAAGCACAATATCAATATTATCGATGCTGTGTTGATTTAAACGAAAACTTTCGCGAGCGAGACGTTTAATACGGTTTCGTTGGCATGCCTTTTTTACACGTTTTTTAGCAACAGTAAGACCTAACCGAGGTTTTTCTTGGTCATTTGGTTTAGCTAATAGAGTAAAGAAAGGAGTTGCAGCCCGAGCGGGTTCATTAAATATGCGAGAGTAATGCGAGGGAGTTAACAGACGTAACTCCCTGCCAAAGCTAAAGTCTTCCACTTATAAATTAAGCAGAAAGAACTTTGCGGCCTTTAGCGCGGCGACGTGCTAATACTTTACGGCCATTTACAGTTGCCATGCGAGCACGGAAGCCGTGTGCACGTTTGCGTTTTAAAACGCTAGGTTGAAAAGTTCTTTTCATAACAATCTCATCCGATCGGTTAAAGTTAAAACATCCTATACAGGTCGCGATCCTGGCATAGGTGCCATTGCGAGCGCGAGATATTATAGAGTAAGTAATGTAAAGTCAATCATAATTACGTTAAGGGTATATAACCCACCTACTACTATATAAGAGATCATATAAGGCGATCTGTTAGGATCATCATAAATAAGAAGTTTTCCACAGCCCCTGTATAAAAAGTGAATAAAAGCGGGGGAAAAGTAAATTGGATCGTAAATTTGGTTCGCGATCTTGGTGTTATTTTGTTATGATCTCCTCTCAGGATCTAAAATAAAAACTGTTTTAAATCAGCTTGTTAATGATTTTATACATCGATATCAACATTTTTATAAAAATCAATCTTTTACTTGTGGATAAAGTGTCTTCATAATACGCGGTCTTGGGTCGCTTATTGGACCATTTGAACGTAATAAATGTATGATTTATAATCATTAATGATGTGCGGGAATAAAAATTATATCTCTGGGAGTTTAACTGTGTATCTGTCGGTTTGGCAAAGTTGTTTATATGTATTGCAAGATGAGCTGCCTTCGCAGCAATTCAGTATGTGGGTAAGACCGCTACAAGCAGAAAGTACCGAAGATACCTTGACGATTTATGCACCTAATCGCTTTGTGCTTGATTGGGTGAGAGAAAAGTACCTAAATAGAATTAACGAATTACTAGTAGAGATTTGTGGTGTTGAAGCACCAAAACTACGTTTTGATGTAGGTAGTAAACCTTTATTAAATGCACAAGCTGCACCGGTTATAGAAACTCAATCGGCACCAAGTGCACACGCTTCAGCAAAACAACAGCCTCGCGAGCAAAAGCCAGTTGTTGAACCTGCACCTAAGTCAGGTTACAAATCTAACATTAAAGAAAACTATACTTTTGATAGCTTTGTTGAAGGTAAATCAAACCAATTAGCAAAAGCTGCGGCCACACAGGTTGCCGACAATCCTGGCTCTGCTTTTAACCCTGTATTTATATACGGTGGCACTGGTTTAGGTAAAACTCACTTATTACATGCAGTAGGTAATGGCATTATGGCAAATAAGCCAGATGCTAAAATTGTTTACATGCATTCAGAACGCTTTGTTCAAGACATGGTAAAGGCACTTCAAAATAATGCGATAGAAGAATTTAAGCGTTATTACCGTAGTGTTGATGCATTAATGATTGATGATATTCAATTTTTTGCTAACAAAGAGCGTTCACAAGAAGAATTTTTTCATACCTTTAATGCATTGCTTGAAGGCAACCAACAAATTATTTTAACCTCTGACCGTTACCCTAAAGAGATTGAAGGCGTTGAAGACAGGCTAAAATCACGTTTTGGTTGGGGATTAACAATTGCGATTGAGCCACCAGAGCTTGAAACACGCGTTGCTATTTTAATGAAAAAAGCCCAGCAAAGTAAGATTAACTTACCACACGAAGTTGCTTTTTTTATTGCCAAAAAATTACGTTCAAATGTTCGTGAACTAGAGGGTGCACTTAACCGTGTAATCGCTAATGCGAACTTTACCGGTCGTCCTATTTCAATCGATTTTGTAAAAGAAGCGCTACGCGATTTACTTGCCTTGCAAGATAAACTGGTTACCATAGACAATATTCAGCGCACTGTTGCTGAGTACTATCGAATTCGTATATCAGACCTGTTATCTAAGCGCCGCAGCCGCTCTATAGCGAGGCCACGCCAGGTAGCTATGGCATTGTCTAAAGAATTAACTAATCACAGCTTACCTGAGATTGGTGACGCATTTGGTGGGCGCGATCATACGACCGTATTACATGCATGTCGTAAGATAAAATCACTACGTGACGAAAGCCACGAAATTAAAGAAGATTACCAAAACTTAATAAGAACATTGTCATCTTAGGGCTGACTTTATTATGCAAATAACAATATCAAGACAACAATTTTTAAAGCCATTGGTGCAAGTGTCGGGCGCAATAGAGCGCAAACACACGTTGCCAATTTTATCTAACGTTTTGTTAGTGGTAGAAAACGGACAACTTTCAATGACGGGTACTGACCTTGAAATTGAATTAGTTTCTGGCGTATTTGTAGGTGATGATATTGCCGATACAAAACTAACGTTACCCGCTAAAAAGTTACTCGATATTTGTAAAAGTCTACCAGATGGTTCAGACATTACTTTAAGCTTGCAAGAGCATCAATTACTTTTGACCAGTGGTAAAAGCCGTTTTTCATTAACGACTTTATCGGCTGATGATTTTCCTAACTTAGAAGAGTGGGACGGAGAGGTTGAATTTCAACTAACTCGTTTAGAGCTTCGTAAGTTACTCGAAAGCACGCATTTTTCGATGGCAAATCAAGACGTACGTTATTACTTAAATGGTATGTCGTTTGAAGTAGATAATACCGACATAAAAACAGTAGCAACAGATGGCCACCGTTTAGCTATAGCGCAAAAGCAATTAACGCAATCGCTTAATACTCAACGTCAATTAATTATACCTCGCAAAGGTGTGCAAGAAATTATGCGCCTTATGGTCGCTGATGATGAATTGGTAACAATTCAGTTTGGTGCTAACCATATCCGTATTATTGATATTGAGTTTACATTTACAAGTAAACTGGTTGATGGGCGTTTTCCAGATTACCGTCGTGTATTACCACGTGGTGGCGACAAAGTAATTACAGCTAACCGAGAATGGTTACGTAATGCGTTCCAACGAGTGTCTATTTTATCTAATGAAAAGTTTCGTGGCGTACGCTTAAACTTATCAAATGGTTTATTAAAAATTACGGCCAACAACCCAGAGCAAGAACAAGCTGAAGAAGTTGTTGAAGTAAGTTACGAAGGTGCCGACCTAGAAATAGGGTTTAACGTGTCTTACGTATTAGACGTACTAAACACATTAAAAACAGAAGACGTACTATTTACATTAGCCGACTCAAACAGCAGTGCATTAATTGAAGGTGCAGGCGATGAAGAAGCAATGTACGTTGTTATGCCTATGCGTTTATAAGACTATAAATACATAATGAGCTTAAGTCATTTGAGCCTCAAATATTTTCGTAATATTGAGGCGCTGACGCTAGAACCAGTTAACGGCGTTAATATAATATATGGTGAAAATGGCAGCGGAAAAACCAGCCTTTTAGAGGCTATCTATTACCTTTCTCACGGCAAATCTTTTCGTACTCCAAAACACAAAAGTATTATCGCGCATCAGCAAGAGCAGTTTGTAATTCACGGGCGCAAAACAATACACGACTTATCTATTCCAATTGGTATTAGTAAAACCCAAACGGGTGAAACTAATTTAAAAATTCAAGGTAAGGCGAGCCGTAAAATATCCGAACTAGCTCAACTCATGCCAGTGCAAATTATTACACCAGAGAGCTATTCTTTGTTTTTTGGTGGGCCTAAAGAGCGCAGAAAGTTTTTAGATTTAGGTTTGTTCCACGTGGAACATGAGTTCTTTTTTTTATGGCAATCGTTTAATAAAGTACTTAAACAACGTAATGCATTGTTAAAAACTAAGCCCAAGAATTATTTTGACCAAATTAAGTTTTGGGACAAAGAATTTGTTAGACTGGCTGAAGAAATAAATAAATTAAGATTGGCGTATATAAGTAGGTTTAAGCAGCAGTTTTTTGATAAAATGTGTGCAGAATTAACGCTTGTACGTGATTTAGAAATGACCTTTAACGCTGGCTGGAAAGAGACCGAATCTCTTGCAGATGCGTTAGAGCAAAACTTTGAGCGAGATGCTCGCCAAGGGTTTACAAGTAAAGGCCCTCATAAGGCCGATTTTAGTTTTAGTGTCGCTGGCAACAGCGTGGAGAATACATTCTCACGCGGTCAATTGAAGTTACTATTATATGCGTTAAAAGTTACGCAAAATAGCTTAATTGAGTCAGAGACAGATAAGCAATCTATATTGCTAATAGATGATCTACCTTCAGAGTTAGGCGAAGATACAAAAGAGAAAGTGGGACAATTACTTGCTCACTGCAGTTCTCAAATTTTTATCTCTTCAATTTTGTCTGAAAGTATTTCTGCTGTGGTGGAACCCATGCAACGAGAACTACAAATGTTCCACGTGAAACATGGCAACCTAATAACAAGATAAGTGGGATTAACCATGTCTGAGAATTATGACTCGTCGAGTATTAAAGTACTTAAAGGATTAGACGCAGTAAGAAAGCGTCCTGGAATGTATATTGGGGACACCGATGATGGCACAGGCTTACACCACATGGTGTTTGAGGTCGTTGATAACTCGATCGATGAAGCCTTAGCAGGTCATTGTGATGATATTTATGTAACGATTCACTTAGACGGTTCTGTCTCAGTACGAGATAACGGTCGTGGTATTCCAACTTCTATCCATGAAGAAGAAGGCGTATCAGCAGCCGAAGTTATTATGACGGTACTTCATGCCGGTGGTAAGTTTGATGATAACTCTTATAAAGTATCAGGTGGCTTACACGGTGTTGGTGTTTCTGTTGTAAATGCACTTTCAGAAAAGCTAAAACTTACAGTTCGCCGTGAAGGTAAACTTCATGAGCAGTTTTACACTATGGGTGTTCCAGATGCACCTTTAGCTGTTATTGGCGAATCAGACACGACTGGTACAGAACTGCGTTTTTGGCCAAGTGGTGAAACATTCACAAACTTAGATTTTCATTACGAAATTTTAGCTAAGCGTTTACGCGAGCTTTCATTCCTAAATTCAGGTGTGAGCATCATTTTAAATGATGAACGTGAAGAAAATAAATCTGACCACTTTAAATACGAAGGCGGTATTCAAGCTTTCGTTGAATACTTAAACCGTAATAAAACACCTATACATAAAGGTGTATTCCATTTTACTCACGAACGTGAAGAAGATGGTATTAGCGTTGAAGTATCAATGCAGTGGAATGATGCATACCAAGAAAATATTTACTGTTTCACAAATAATATTCCACAACGTGATGGTGGTACTCACTTAGCCGGTTTTAGATCAGCGCTAACACGTACACTTAATAACTACATGGAAAAAGAAGGCTTTAACAAAAAAGCTAAAACAACCAGCAATGCTACCGGTGATGATGCCCGTGAAGGCTTAACGGCTGTTGTTAGTGTTAAAGTTCCTGATCCTAAGTTCTCATCGCAAACTAAAGACAAGCTTGTTTCAAGTGAAGTTAAGTCTGCAGTTGAACAAGCAATGGCTGAAAAATTCACTGAGTTTTTATTAGAAAACCCAACTGATGCCAAAATTGTTGTAGGTAAGATTATTGATGCCTCACGTGCTCGTGAAGCGGCGCGTAAAGCCCGTGAAATGACACGTCGTAAAGGTGCAATGGACTTAGCAGGCTTACCTGGTAAGCTAGCTGATTGCCAAGAAAAAGATCCTGCCCAATCTGAACTATATATAGTGGAAGGGGACTCTGCTGGCGGATCAGCCAAGCAGGGACGTAACCGTAAAAACCAAGCTATTCTTCCGCTTAAAGGTAAAATCTTAAACGTAGAAAAAGCACGTTTTGATAAAATGTTATCTTCACAAGAAGTAGCAACACTAATTACTGCATTAGGGTGTGGTATTGGTCGTGACGAATATAACCCTGAGAAATTACGTTACCACCGTATCATCATCATGACCGATGCGGACGTGGATGGTTCTCACATTCGTACGTTACTATTAACATTCTTCTATCGCCAAATGCCTGAAATTGTAGAACGCGGCTATATTTACATTGCTCAACCACCACTTTATAAAGTGAAAAAAGGTAAGCAGGAGCGTTATATTAAAGATGACCCTGCATTAGTTGAATACCTAACATCGCTTGCTCTTAATGGTGCAGCGTTGTATGCAAGTACAGATGCACCAGCTCTTGAAGGTGAGGCACTAGAAGAAATCGTTCACGATTATCAAAACACAGTTAAAGTAATTGAGCGTTTAAAGCGTAAATACCCTAACACGGTAATGGAACGCTTAATTTATCAAACAGAATTGAAAACTGATGACCTTTCAGATGAAGCTAAAGTAATTGCTTGGACTAAAGTGTTGGTTGACGACCTGATTGCACGTGATGAAGATGCGACTATTTTCCATGCTGGTACAGAGCATGATGCTGAGCGTAATATGTATTACCCGGTTGTGAATATTCGTCAGCACGGTGTAGATAAAGCACACGTACTTCATTATGACTTTATTGCGTCACGTGACTACCAACGCATTGCTGTGACTGGTACTAACATCGCAAACATCCTTAGCGAAGGTGCATATATTCAACGTGGTGAGAAAACAAAACCTGTTGATAACTTTGTGGATGCTTTGGAATGGTTGATCACAGAATCGAAACGCGGGATCTATATTCAACGCTATAAAGGACTGGGCGAAATGAACCCAAGCCAGCTTTGGGAGACCACAATGGATCCTAGTGCTCGCCGTATGTTACAAGTAACGATCGAAGATGCTGTTGGCGCGGATCAATTATTTGCGACCTTAATGGGTGACCAAGTAGAGCCTCGTCGTGAGTTTATTGAAAAGAACGCACTACGTGTAGTTAACTTAGACGTGTAAAAAATATTGCTTACATAGAAAAAGGAGCCTAATGGCTCCTTTTTTATTTTCTTCAATTACACAAACTGCTTAAAACCTGAGTGTACACACGGTATACTAAGGGTAATTTTCACGCTACTTCTTAGATAGTAAAAAGCCAAATATGCAAAAATATGACGTAAAAACCTTTCAAGGTTTGATCCTGGCTTTACAGGATTATTGGGCGCAGCAAGGCTGTGTCATTATTCAACCACTTGATATGGAAGTGGGCGCAGGGACATTTCACCCGCAAACTTTTTTAAAGTCTATTGGTCCAGAGCCAATGGCGAGTGCATACGTGCAACCGTGTCGTCGTCCTACCGATGGTCGCTACGGTGAAAATCCAAATCGCTTACAACACTACTACCAATTTCAGGTAGTTTTAAAGCCATCGCCAGATAACATCCAAGAGCTTTATTTAGGCTCTTTAGCGGCTATGGGTATCGATACACTAACTCACGAAGTTCGCTTTGTAGAAGACAACTGGGAATCACCTACGTTAGGTGCGTGGGGCCTAGGTTGGGAAATTTGGTTAAACGGCATGGAAGTAACGCAGTTTACCTACTTCCAACAAGTTGGTGGTATTGAGTGTTCACCAGTAACGGGTGAGATCACTTACGGCCTAGAGCGTTTAGCAATGTACATTCAAGGCGTAGATAGTATTTACGACTTAGTATGGGCAGACGGTCCACTAGGGCGCGTAACCTACGGCGACGTGTTCCATCAAAATGAAGTAGAGCAGTCTACTTACAATTTTGAACACGCAAACGTAGAAGACTTATTTGCTCAGTTTGATAAATGTGAAGCAGAGAGCCAAAAGTTAATTGAAGCAAACTTACCACTACCGGCTTACGAGCAAGTAATGAAAGCATCGCACGCATTTAACTTACTAGACGCACGCCACGCAATTTCGGTAACTGAACGTCAACGTTATATTTTACGCGTTCGTGCGTTATCAAAAGCGTGTGCACAAAGTTACTATGACAAACGCGAAGCGCTTGGTTTCCCGCTGTGTAAGGATAAGTAAGTATGTCAGCACAAAATTTATTAGTAGAAATTGGCACAGAAGAGTTGCCACCAAAAGCGCTGCGTAAATTAGCAGAAGCTTTTGCTGCAAACTTAACTGCAGAGCTTGAAACACTAGAGTTAGCACATCAAGGCGTAAGCTGGTATGCATCGCCTCGTCGTTTAGGTTTACAAGTAAAAGCGCTTGAAGCTAAGCAACAAGACAAAGAAGTTGAAAAACGCGGTCCAGCAACTAAAGCTGCATTTGACGGTGACGGTAACCCAACAAAAGCAGCAATGGGTTGGGCACGTGGTTGTGGTATTGAAGTAAAAGACGCACAAACACTCGAAACAGACAAAGGCGCATGGTTATTGCACATTGCTAAAGTAGCAGGGCAAGAAACTAAAACGCTAATGACAGGTGCAATTACTAAAGCGTTGGCTAAATTACCAATTCCTAAACCAATGCGTTGGGGCGCGAATAAAACACAATTTATTCGTCCTGTGCATACGGTAACTATTTTGTTTGGTGATGAGTTACTTGAAGGTGAGATCCTTGGTAAGAAAATAACTAACCAGCTTCAGGGTCATCGCTTTCACCACCCAGAAAAAATTAGCATAAACCATGCAGATGACGTTTTTGACGTACTTAAATCTGCTTACGTTATTGCCGATTACGAACAACGTAAAGCACAAATTCGTACGCAAATAGAAGAGGCTGCAAAAGCAGTTAATGCTGTTGTTGCAATGGATGAAGATTTACTAGAAGAAGTAACATCACTTGTAGAGTGGCCAGTTACTTTAACGGCAACATTTGAAGAAGCATTTTTAGATGTACCAGCCGAAGCGTTAATTTACACCATGAAAGACGATCAAAAATACTTTCCGTTATTAGATCAAAACGGCAAACTTTTAAATAAATTTTTGTTTGTATCTAACATAGAAAGTAAAGATCCAAGTGTGGTTATTTCTGGTAACGAAAAAGTAGTGCGCCCGCGTTTAGCCGATGCACAGTTCTTCTTTGAAACAGATAAAAAGAAAACTCTAGAAAGCCGATTAGAATCGCTTGATAGCGTATTGTTCCAAAAGCAACTTGGTACGCTTAAAGATAAGTCTGAGCGCATTAGTGAGCTTGCAGGTTATATTGCTGAGCAATTAGGTGCTGATAAAGTGTTAGCGCAGCGTGCAGGCTTATTAAGTAAAACTGACCTAATGACTGAAATGGTAATGGAATTTACCGACGTGCAAGGTGTAATGGGAATGCATTACGCTCGCCACGATGGTGAAGCCGAAGATGTAGCCGTAGCGCAAAACGAGCAGTACATGCCACGCTTTGCAGGCGACAACTTACCTACAAATTTAATTAGCTGCGCAGTAGCGATTGCTGATAAGTTTGATACGCTGGTGGGTATTTTTGGTATAGGCCAAGCACCTAAAGGTGACAAAGACCCATTTGCTCTTCGTCGTGCTGCTATTGGTGCACTTCGCATTATGGTAGAAAAAGAACTACCACTTGATATTTTAGACCTAGTAGCTAAATCGCAAACATTGTTTGGCGACAAGTTAACTAACTTAAATGTATCAACTGACGTATTTGAATTTATGCTAGGGCGCTTCCGTGCTTGGTATCAAGACGAAGGTATTGAAGTAGACGTAATTCAAGCAGTGCTTGCACGTCGTCCGACTAAACCTGTTGATTTTGATCGCCGTGTTAAAGCCGTAAGCCACTTCCGTACATTAGACGCAGCAGAAGCGCTTGCAGCAGCTAATAAGCGTGTAGGTAATATTCTGGCTAAAAACGACATTACCAGCCAAGGTAGTGTTGATGAGAGCTTATTAAGCGACGACGCTGAAAAAGTATTAGCATCACAAGTAGCAAAATTTGCCACTGACCTTGCACCACTTTACGCAGATGGAAACTACCAAGAAGCATTAAGCCAATTGGCAGGTATTCGCGAAAGTGTTGATAACTTTTTTGACAACGTAATGGTTATGGCCGACGATGAAGCTGTTAAGCAAAATCGTCTTGCGCTGCTAAGCCAGTTAAGCGGATTGTTTTTAGGTATTGCAGATATTTCTGTTTTACAAAAATAACACCGATTAGCAATTTTAAAAGCCAGCGTTTTGCTGGCTTTTTAGTTTTCACTGTATGCAAAGGAAACCCCATTGATGATTTCTATGAAACGAATTTTAACCTTAGCAATTGCTGCTTTACTTACTGCCTGTACAAGCCAAATTTCGATTAATGATGTATTACCACAGCAAGAGCTTGACCGCACAATTTACTTACGTGGCGACTTTACACTGTGGGATGCAGAACCCCAGTATCAGTTTGCACCAGTTGGCCCTGCGCTTTATCAAGCAGAAGTGAAATTTTCGACGCCTGGTAAAGTGTACGAATTTAAAATAGCCGATGTCGATTTTAGTGAAGGTTACAACTGTGGTTACAGCGACGCACAACCAGCAGGGCAAAGCCTAACACTCGGCCAACCAGCTATCGCAGACTGTAATACTATTTATAACTACTTTAGTTTCACACCAGCAATAAAAGGCATATACATAGTAAGTATTGATTACAGTGACTACGACAAGCCACAAGTGACGATAACGAAGAAGTGATAGCTGTATTTTTAAAGCAGCCCGAGTGAATTAATGGATTTGTGACAAGGACGTTGTAGTGTTTATTCAGCATTAACACCAAGGGGGTTTCGTAGGTTGGGTAGAGTGAAACGAAACCCAACATGTGTGGCGAATAAAACTATTTTGGTGGTTATTAAACAACCTACGCCAGACACAAGTTTATGTGGTTGCTATAAGCGTGTAACAATATCATGGATAAGTTTGACTTAAAATTGTCTTGATTATAATTAACAAAACTAATCTATACTCTTATTTATCTGTTTATTCTATAGGTAAAAATATGCGTTATAAGCGTATGTTAGAGGCGGGCGCATGTTATTTTTTTACGGTAAATTTAGAAGATAGATCTCAGCATTTGCTCGTGGAAAATATAGAGTTATTACGTCGTGTGTATTCAAAGGTGGCAAAAAAGCATCCAATAAAGACGATTGCAATCGTTATCATGCCCGATCACCTTCATGTTATTTGGCAATTACCAAAAGGCGATAATAATTATGCAATGCGTTGGCGGCTTATAAAATCAGGCTTTTCTCGAGAGCTTCCAGCAACAGAATTTTGTAATAAAAGTCGAATAGCGAAGGGAGAGCGTGGAATTTGGCAGCGCCGTTATTGGGAGCATAAAATTAGAGATGAAGAAGACTTAAATAACCATATTAATTATATCCACTACAACCCTGTGAAACATAAATATGTTTCTAAAGTCAGTAATTGGCCTTTTTCGAGTTTTCATCGATATGTTAAAGATTCAAAATTACCGAGTAACTGAGGGAGTGATAATAAGTTAAACGATATATACGATGAGTGAAATTATTTCGATTATTATAAGATACGTTGGGTTTCGTAAAACTCAACCCAACCTACGTTATTTTAAAGCCCTTTCTTAACCACATATCTATACGGTGCTTCTTCTGCATCTTTAGCCACCAGCGTGTGATCCATAAACGTACAAAAACTCGGAATGTCGCGAGTTGTTGACGGGTCATCAGCAGTTATTAATAACGTTTCACCATCACTCATTTTACGAATAGCAGCACGTACCATCATTACTGGCTCTGGGCAGCGAAGGCCTATGGCATCTAATTGGTGATCGGGATTATCAAAGCTCATAATAAATTGGCCTGTTTAATTAAAGTGATTGCTGTGTACGCGAGTGCTTAGGTATAGCAATTAATAAGTTTGGGAGTTTAACGCAATTTTAAGTGTAATTTAACTATTTTACTTATCTTAATATGCCCATATTATTTGAAACTTTATTGCTGCAAAAGACTTTATTTAATAATACGCCCGATCACATAATTACGCTGTTACATGCTTGTTTGATAAAGGGTCGTTTTCACTTAATTAAAGCTAATAAAAAAGGCGAACTGAATAAAATCAGTCCGCCTTTTTAATCACCAAGATGGTTTTACATGTTTAAAACTAATTAGTCTTGAACACGTTCAAATACAGTGGCAATGCCTTGGCCTAAACCAATACACATAGTTGCTAAACCGTATCGTACATTTTTGTCTTCCATTAAGTGAATAAGCGATGTGCTAATACGCGAACCCGAACAACCCAGTGGGTGACCAAGTGCGATTGCGCCGCCATTTAAATTCACTTTTTCGTCAACAACATCCATTAACCCTAAATCTTTCATTACAGGTAATGATTGTGCTGCAAAGGCTTCGTTAAGCTCTACTACGCCTAAGTCATCAATTGTAATACCGGCTTGAGCAAGTGCTTTTTTACTTGCTGGTACTGGGCCGTAACCCATGATTGATGGATCGCAACCAGCGACTGCCATTGCTTTAATGCGTGCACGAATTGGTAAGCCAAGTTCTTTTGCTTTCTCTTCGCTCATTACTAACATTGCAGATGCGCCGTCAGAAAGTGCAGAAGAAGTACCGGCTGTTACCGTACCCGATGCAGGATTAAATACAGGGCGAAGCTTTGATAGGCCTTCTACTGTTGTTTCTGGGCGAATTACTTCGTCGTCTTCAACTAATATAAGCGAACCATCTGCTGCGTGACCTTCCATTGCTAAAATTTCGCGACGGAAACGGCCTTCAACAGTTGCCGCTTGTGCACGTTGATGTGAGCGGTAAGCAAATTCATCTTGTTGCTCACGGCTAATGCCATGAAGCGTAGCAAGGTATTCTGCTGTTAAACCCATTGAGCCCGATGCTTGTGCAATCGTTGTTGCAAGGCCTGGGTGAAAGTCGTTGCCGTGAGTCATAGGTACGTGACCCATGTGCTCAACACCACCAATTAGGTAAGTGTCGCCAGCGCCTGTCATTATTGCGCGTGCAGCGTCATGCAATGCTTGCATTGACGATCCACATAAACGGTTAACCGTTACAGCAGGTACGCTGTGTGGGATACCGGCAAGTAATGCTGCGTTACGTGCTACGTTAAAGCCTTGCTCTAATGTTTGCTGTACACAACCCCAATAAATATCGTCAATTGATGCTGGATCAACTGCTGGGTTGCGATCAAGTAAGCCTTTCATTAAATGTGCGCTTAAGTCTTCAGCACGTTTATGTTTGAATACACCACTTTTAGAGCGACCCATTGGTGTGCGGATACAATCTACAATTACTGGATTATTCATGATATTAACCTTCCACCTTATAGAAAACACGACCTTCTTCGGCCCACTTGCGAGTTTGCTCAGATACTTGGTAAATCGCACCTAGGTGAGCGTATTTGTCTGCTGCTGCAACAAAGTTAGCTAAACCAGTTTGATCTAAGTAACGGAACGCGCCGCCTCTAAATGGAGGGAAACCAACACCGTAAACTAATGCCATATCTGCTTCTTGCGGCGAGGCAACTATGCCTTCTTGCAAACACAGTAGCACTTCGTTAATCATTGGAATCATACAACGGTCGATGATTTCTTGTTTATCAAATTCTTTTGGTGCGTCTGTAATTGGGCTTAGTAGCTCAACTGCTGTCTCGTCATGAGACTTTTTAAGACGACCGCGACGATCTGTTTCGTATTTGTAAAAACCGGCTTTGTTCTTTTGACCAAAACGTTTTTCGTTGGCAAAAATAGTCACTGGGTCTTTATCAGCACGCGCCATACGCTCAGGGAAACCGTCAGCCATTACGCCAGTACAATGGAATGCTGTATCAATACCTACAACATCAAGTAAGTAAGCCGGACCCATAGGCCAGCCAAATACGTTTTCCATTACTTTATCTACTTTTGCAAAGTTAGCGCCTTCAACCACTAATTTGCTAAAACCTGCAAAGTAAGGGAATAAAACACGGTTTACAAAAAAGCCTGGGCAATCGTTAACAACAATTGGCGATTTACCTAATTTAAGTGCGTAATCAACTACTGCATTAATTGTTTTATCTGAGGTTTTTGCGCCACGGATAATTTCTACTAATGGCATTTTTGGCACAGGGTTGAAAAAGTGCATACCACAGAAGTTTTCTGGCTTATCTAGCGCTTGTGCTAGTAAATCAATACAAATAGTTGATGTGTTTGAAGTAAGTACCGTACCTTCTGGCATGGTCTTTTCAAGATCAGCGAGTACTGCTTGCTTAACTTTAGGGTTTTCTACAACGGCTTCAACAATAATGTTGGCACTTTGTAGGTCTGACGCGTTAAGTGTTGGCTTAATTTTGCTAAGTGTTGCCAACATTTTTTCCATTGGCATGTGGCCACGCTTAACTTTTGCACCTAATAACTTAGACGCTTCACCCATACCTAAATCAAGCGCATCTTGTTGGATGTCTTTCATTATAATAGGTGTGCCTTTATAAGCAGACTGATATGCAATACCGCCACCCATAATACCAGCCCCTAATACAGCGGCTTGTTTAATTTCTACATCGCTTTGTTTAGCAAATTTACGTGCTTTACCTTTAATGTATTGGTCAGCTAGGAATATACCTGTCTGTGCAGCTGCTTCTGGTGTACGTGCTAATTTAGCAAAGTTAGCATTTTCGATTGCCATTGCTTCATCGCGAGTACAGTTTGCCGCTGCTTTAATAGTACGTACAGCCATAACCGGTGCAGGATAGTGGCCTTTGGTTTTACCCATTACCATACCTTCTGCCATAGCAAAGCTCATGCCTTGCTCAACACGGTTTAATTTAAGTGGCTGTAGTTTTACGTTACGTTTTGCTTGCCAATCTAGCTTGCCAGAAATCGCTAGCTCAAGTGTTGACACACTTGACTCTAAAAGTTTGTCAGCACTAACTACCGCGTCAAACGCACCTACTTTAAGGGCATCTTCTGCGCGGTTTTCTGCGCCTGAGGTAATCCACATCATCGCGTTATCGGCGCCAATGATACGTGGTAAGCGCACTGTGCCACCAAAACCAGGCATTATGCCAAGTTTAACTTCTGGTAGGCCCATTTTAGCTGTTTCGCTTGCCACACGATAATCGGTAGCAAGTGCCCACTCACAACCACCGCCAAGTGCCATACCGTTTATAGCGCTTAGAGTTGGGAATGGCAAATCTTCGATTGCATCAAAAACGTCGGTTGCGTTTTTGATCCACACTACTAATTCTTCTTCAGGTTTAGTAAATGTAGGTAAAAATTCGAAGATATCGGCACCAATAATAAAGTGGTCTTTATCACTGGTAAAAATCATGCCTTTGACATCAGTATTGGCAGCTAATTCTTTTAATGCTGCTGCGCAATCTGAAAGAGTTTTTTGAGATAATGTGTTTACAGAACCTGCAACACAAAACTTAAACTCGGCGATGTTTTCCTTTAGGAAGCTAACTTCAAAGGAATCGCTTTTATATAACATTATTATTCTCCCTAGTTGACGAACTAAGACTGGTACGATGAGTTTGCATTTCAATCAGTGTGCTTGCTTTAAATTAAAAATGCAACGAAAAATTTAACTCGGTTACAATCGACTGGTTAAAATATAGCTGGTTTGGTGCTAAGGTGGTTGAAAAGTTTTTATTCACTACTTTAATTTTTATTAAAGGACATTATGAAAAAATATTTACTAAGTGTTGCGGCAGCTGCATTCATTTTCCCTCTTCACTCTGCCGAGGCAAGTATCGATAACGATGCCTTTTTAGATGCCGAAAAAAAAGTAAGGTACGGAAGTTACCAAGACTTTAAACAAGCGGTTAGTAACCTAAATCATCCGTTAAAACCGTATGTTGAAAAAACATATTGGCAACGTCACCCGAGTATTAAGCATCAGGCAGAGATAGAAGACTATTTAAATATATATCAGCATACACCGCTTGAGTGGCCTGTGCGCAAAGCGTGGTTGGAGTATTTAAAAGAGAACAATGAAAAAGCGGCGTATATACGCAACTACCGTGAAACTTCTAATACTGGGCTTACCTGTACTTATTTAGATTTTCAGCTCGACTTGGGCGCGCCTGAAAAGGCGATTCTAAATCAGGTGACCGACTTATGGGCCGTTGGTAAATCGCAACCTAATGGCTGTGATAGTTTGTTTTCTACGTGGCGTAAAAAAGGCTACATGAAAGAAGAAACGGTTTGGAAGCGTGTAACACTTGCTGCACAAGGCGGGACGCAAAGCTTATTGCCTTACTTAAAAACTTTACTGCCAAGTAAGGAGCGTTACTTAGCTGATTTATACTTAAAAGTGCGAAAAGATCCAAGCACGGCAGCTGGATTATATCGATATAAAAATAAGTCGGCTAAAGAAGGCCAAATAGCAATTTATGGTGTTAAACGTTTGGTTTGGCGCGATAAAGAGCTTGCTTTAAAAGCATGGGAAAAACTAGAAAAAATATTTAAGTATAGTGATGAAGATAAAGCTGACGTGTATTACACCTTTGCGTTGTCACTTGCTTCAAGCGGGCATAAGCAAGCGAGCTTTTGGCTAAATAAAGTGCCGAAAGAGCGATTAGACAGCAAGCTTATTCAATGGCAACTGGGCAATATGCTCAAAACCCAAGATTGGGAAGGGATTGCTGCATTTTTTACGGGTAAAGAGGATTTAAGCCTTGGCCAGCAATATTGGTTAGCTTATAGCTATGCTAAACGTGGCGAGCAACAAAAAGCAGACGATATTTGGAAAAAAGTAGCGGCTAATCGTGATTATTACGGCTTTTTAGCAGCAGCACGTTTAGGTTTGCCCGTTGATTTAAATAATCAACCTTTAGCAGTCGATAAGGTGCTTGTAGATAAAGTAAGTAATGCACCTGGCTTTAAGCGTGCAAAAGCACTTTATGATATTGAGCGCT
The DNA here is from genome assembly GCF_011378685.1 of Pseudoalteromonas sp. C8. NCBI lineage: Bacteria > Pseudomonadati > Pseudomonadota > Gammaproteobacteria > Alteromonadales > Pseudoalteromonadaceae > Pseudoalteromonas > Pseudoalteromonas sp. C8. The sequence continues at coordinate 6,621 of NZ_WTKT01000026.1, read as the reverse complement.
TTACGTCGGCGCGCCGTGAGTGGAATTATTTAACGGATACGTCTAGCAATGAAGAAAAGCTAGCAGCATCACAACTATCTACCGATTTAGGTTGGCACGACAGTACTATTTTTACTTTAGCAAAAATTAAAGCGTGGGATAACGTAGAGCAACGTTTTCCGTTTGCGTTTCAAGATGTTTTTGAGCGCTACAGTAAACGTAGCAAGATAGATGTTGCCTGGAGTATTGCTATTGCAAGGCGCGAAAGCTCTTTTGCGCCAGATGCACGCTCGCATGCTAATGCACGTGGTTTAATGCAGTTATTACCTAGTACTGCTGAGTATGTAAATAAAGGCAGTGTGACAAGTAGTCGTTTATATCAACCTAAAACAAATATTAGGTTGGGTACGAGTTACTTACAGTACTTAAAAAAGAAAAACCATGGCAATGAGGTGCTGGCAACAGCTTCTTATAATGCGGGTTATCACCGTATAAAGCGTTGGTTACCTGATGACGCTATTCCGGCTGAGTTATGGGTAGAGCTTATTCCGTATCGCGAAACCCGCGATTACGTAAAAAATGTATTTGCGTACAGGCAGGTTTACCATACAAGAATGGGCCGAGAAGGTAATGTATTAGCGCCGCTACTCGAAATGAAAATGGGCGGTTGAATATATGATACCAATCGACCAATCGACCAATAACTTAACACGATAGGTATTAATAAGGGGGATGTTTACATGTTAAATATCCCCCTTTTTTGAGCGCTGAGGGTAATACCAATTTTATTAAAAACATGATCATTCTAGCGTATTAAATAACTCAATAACTGCGTTAAAAATTATTTATATAGAACAACTATGTATCATAATTTTAGCCTTGTTATTAAGCTATTTTCTTGTCGCTATAATAGATCATTAATTTAATGCAATTGGTATAAGTGATAGACTCAGAGCAAGTTAAATTTAACAGATGGATTAACAATGGATAAATTAGCCGTTTTATACGCCGAACATATTGCAACACTGCAACAGCGTACTCGTACAATTTGTAATAGCGAAGGGTTAGAAGGATTAGTAATTCATTCAGGCCAAGCTAAGCGCCAGTTTTTAGATGATATGTATTATCCATTTAAAGTTAATCCACAGTTTAAAGCGTGGTTACCGGTTATTGATAATCCTCATTGCTGGATTGTGGTAAATGGCAGCGACAAACCAAAACTAATATTTTATCGCCCGGTAGATTTTTGGCATAAAGTACCAGACGAGCCTCGCGACTTTTGGGCTGAGTACTTTGATATAGAGCTATTACTTCAGCCTGATCAAGTTGAAAAGTTATTACCATACGACAAAGCTAAATACGCTTACATGGGCGAATATATTGAAGTAGCGCAAGCACTTGGTTTTAGTATTATGAACCCTGAGCCTGTACTTAACTATTTTCATTACCACCGCGCTTATAAAACGCAGTACGAACTTGAATGTTTACGCAACGCTAACCGCATTGCAGTAGATGGGCATAAAGCTGCACGCGACACATTCTTTAATGGTGGTAGCGAGTTCGATATTCAGCAAGCGTACTTAATGGCAACACGTCAAAGCGAAAATGAAATGCCGTACGGCAACATTGTTGCGCTTAACGAAAACTGCGCTATTTTGCACTACACGCACTTTGATCCAAAAGCGCCACACACTCATAACTCATTTTTAATTGATGCTGGTGCAAACTTTAATGGTTATGCTGCTGATATTACTCGTACGTATGATTTTAAAAAGCAGGGTGAGTTTGCTGAGCTTGTACAAGCTATGACAGTTCAACAAATAGAGTTAGGTAAAGGTTTAAAGCCGGGTATGCTTTATGGTGACTTACACGTTGAGTGCCATAACCGTATTGCACAAATACTCAGTGACTTTAAAATTGTTAACCTACCCGCTGAGGAAATTGTTGAGCGTAAAATTACCTCTACTTTCTTCCCGCATGGACTAGGGCATCACCTAGGTTTACAAGTGCATGATATGGGCGGTTTTATGAGTGACGAAAAGGGCGCACATCAGCCATCGCCTGAAGGGCATCCGTTCTTGCGTTGTACTCGCCTGATCGAAAAAAACCAAGTATTTACTATTGAGCCAGGTTTATATTTTATTGATTCACTACTTAGCGATTTAGCGCAAACCGATAATAAGCAGTTTATTAATTGGGAAAAGGTTGAGTCATTTAAACCATTTGGCGGTATTCGTATTGAAGATAACATTATTGTTCACGAAGATAGCTTAGAGAATATGACACGAGATTTAGCGCTCGATTAATTCTAGTTAACACTAATTAGTTTATACACGTTAAAATACGTACATTATTTAAAGGGGCCTTTTGGCCCCCTTTTTACAAGTTTAAAATATGCCTGAATATAAATATCCCGCTGCTGACGTTTTTCATCAAGAAGAAATTAAAAAAAGTACGTTTATAGTTCACATTGCACATACCCCCGATTTAAATTCAGCTAAAGCATTTATTAAAAGCATTGAAGAAAAGTATAGCGATGCGCGTCATAACTGCTGGGCACATGTGGCAGGCAACCCCGGTGGCAGCCATGTTTATGGTTTTTCGGACGATGGTGAACCAAATGGCACTGCAGGAAAGCCTATGTTAAATGTGCTGGTGGGTTCAGGCCTTGGCGAAATCACAGCTGTTGTTACACGTTACTTTGGCGGCATAAAATTAGGCACGGGCGGATTAGTACGTGCTTATGGTGGCTCATTAAATAATGCATTAGTAAAATTGCAAACGGTACTTAAAGTTCCCAGTGTTGAAATTACAGGGAGTAGCGAGTACAGCATGCAAGGTGCGATTGAGCAGTTATTAAAAACAAAGTATCAAGTGCTTAATATTGATAAGCAATTTACTGCTAATATTGAATGGGTGATTACAATAGATAGCCGCGAAGCTCAGCAAGCAATCAAAGATATTTTTGATTTAAGTCACGGCGCAGTTGAGTTAACTATTAAAGAGTAATAACCTACACAAATTGCATGTAATGCATACTGACCCTATTTAATTTGGTTGATACTACTCAGCCTGAATTTACTAATAATAAAAGCGACAAGCTAAATGCAATTTCGTACCATCATAAAAATTCTTGGCCAACTTGTTGCGCTGTTTAGTATTACCATGGTGCCTCCGGCACTGGTGTCTTTAATATATAAAGACGGTGGTGGTGTTCCTTTTGTTTTAGCATTTATCTTTAGTGTTGTTATTGGCATGATGGCTTATTACCCAAACCGCCATGAAAACGGTGACTTAAAAGCACGTGAAGGCTTTTTAATTGTTGTTTTGTTTTGGCTGGTACTTGGGGCGTTTGCGTCCTTGCCGCTTATATTTTTACAAGAACCTAATTTATCGCTCGCCGATGCGGTGTTTGAAGCATTCTCTGGCTTAACAACCACCGGCGCTACAGTACTTACCGGTATTGAGTACTTACCTAAGTCGGTGTTGTTTTATCGCCAGCAACTCCAGTGGTTTGGCGGTATGGGTATAATCGTACTCGCTGTCGCTATACTACCTATGCTAGGTGTTGGTGGTATGCAGTTATATCGCGCTGAAATACCTGGGCCTGTAAAAGATTCCAAAATGACCCCGCGAATTGCCGATACAGCAAAGCACCTTTGGTATATTTATGTGTCGCTGACTATTGCTTGTATGCTGGCTTATTGGGCAGCAGGGATGGAGTGGTTTGATGCGATATGTCATGCATTCTCAACGGTGGCGATAGGTGGTTTTTCTACTTACGATGCTTCCATGGGGCACTTTGACAGCCCTGTAATTAACTTTATTTGTGTGTTCTTTTTAATTATTGCCGCTGTTAACTTCTCCCTGCACTACGCTGCAGTGGCGAGTCGAAACGTACAAGTTTATATTCGAGACCCTGAGTTTAAGGTGTTTTTGTGTATTCAATTAGCGCTGGTGGTTATTTGTTTTACCGTACTTTCCTCTAACGAAATATTTGCTAATGGCGATGAAACCCTCGATCAGGCGTTATTTCAGGCTGTTTCTATGAGTACAACAGCAGGCTTTGCTACTGATAACTTTTCAACATGGCCTTTATTTTTACCTATTTTACTTATATTTTCGAGCTTTATTGGTGGTTGTGCAGGCTCTACCGGTGGTGGTATGAAAGTAGTACGCGTGTTCTTACTTTACTTGCAGGGTGTGCGTGAGCTTAATCGTTTGGTGCACCCACGGGCTATATATTCAATCAAGCTGGGTCGAAAGGCGTTGCCAGACAAAGTAGTAGAAGCCGTGTGGGGATTTTTCTCTGCATATGCGTTGGTGTTTATTATTATTATGTTAGCGCTTATGGGCACGGGTATGGATAACATAACTGCGTTCTCAGCCACTGCGGCTTGTTTAAATAACTTAGGGCCTGGTTTAGGAGATGTAGCATCGCATTATGGCGCTATAACCGATGGTGCTAAATGGTTGCTTACCATTGCAATGGTGTTTGGTCGTTTAGAAATATTTACTTTATTAGTGCTATTTACGCCTACTTTTTGGCGTGGATAAACGAGCGGCTTAAGTTTTAATTACGAACTATTGGGAAAGGGATATGCCAACAAATTTAGAAAAGCTAAAGCATATAAGTGTAGGCAGCTTAGTCGACCTAGAAATATTAACACCTACAAGCAGTAAGCGTGTTAAAACTGAATTAGTTGGTTTACTCGATAAACAGTTTATTATTTTAAATTATCCCAATGCAAAGCGTTTACCTGCGGCGAGTGACTATTTACGTGATGGCGTAATGGTTGTTGTAAGAGCGCTTATTGAAGGTAGTGGTGGGCAAGTTATTGCGTTTCGCCAGCAAATTATGTCGGTAGCCTCTCATCCCGCTAAACTCGTGTTTATAAACTTTCCAAAGCAAGTGCAGTTATTTGCGCTACGCTCACAAACACGCATACCTACCTTATTACCTGCAAAGCTAAAGCTAAGTGACGATAGGGTACTTGAAGGCCTTATTAAAGACATTTCACTCACTGGTGTAATGTTTGATATTAGAGGCGATCAGCAAGTTGAAAGTATTAAAGATATGCAATGCACTGTCGTACTTAATAGCAGTGATAAAGATTTTGAAGGTGAAATTTGCAGTGTTAAAGAGCATGCCGCAGGCGTGCACTGTGGAATTAAGCTACTAGCAAGCGAGGATGAAATGAAAGCCTTTATGAAAGAGCATTTTATAGACCCTTCTGCGCTTGAGCCTACCGTTGAATAAATAGGTTTTCGCTTATTTGCAACAAAAAGGCATTTTATGTCAGTATTTATAAAATGTTTTTTCTCTCTTTCATAATTAAAATTATTATTTAAATAAAACAATTGATTACGTATTGTTTTTTACAGCTTGTTTTTTGTTATTAAAGCTACCTCGTTAAAATTTATCTCAATTATTATTTTAAATCCCTCCTTTTAAAACCGTACATTTAAAAATGTATCTTTTTATATAAACATAACTATATGTTTTTAATGACTTTAATATCATCTCTTTAAAACGTGTTGCTAAAGGGCAACAATAACTATTCTAAAAACGCCTTCTTGTTGTACGTTTTATATTTAACTTATTGAAAATTAATAGCTTTTAAATGTTGGCATCTAAGTTGTAATAGTCTAAGTGTACTGAACGAAATCGTGATTCAAAGTGAAATACTTAATCGCACACACATAAATTTGAAGGATACATATTATGAAAAGTATTAATAAAACTTTAGCACTTATCGCTATTGCATCTTCTTCAGCCGCTTTTGCTGCAACAGATTTTGACACACTGGATGTAGACGGCAGTGGCACAATTAGCCAAGCAGAAGCATCAGTAGATGCAAAGCTAATGAGCATGTTTTCTGAGCTTGATACTGACCAAAATGGTGAGTTATCAAAAGAAGAATTTTCAGAAGCTTAATTAAAAAGTATTTATCCTGAGTTGCCAAAGACACCTAAGTAGGCAAGGGAGCTTACGAAAGAGGATAACAAGGAAGTGAAAAATTACGTTTTGAGTTAAACGAAGCAATTTTTTTGATAGAACATTGAAGGATTAAGTTATGAAACATTTAAATAAAGCATTAGCACTTATAGTACTAGCATCTTCTTCCGCTGCATTTGCAGCATCAGATTTTGACAGCCTTGATATCGATGGTAGCGGCACAATTAGCCCAAGCGAAGCGGCAGTCGATACAGATTTAATGGCTGAATTTATTGAGCTAGATACCGACGGTAGCGGCGAGCTTTCTAAAGAAGAATTCGCTAATTACTAATTAATCTTTTCAGATTAAACATTTTTCACAGTCAGGGATCTTTGAAAAGGACTTCCCATATTACTAGGAATATTATTATGAAAACATTAAATACAACACTTGCAGTTATCGTTTTAGCATCTTCATCAGCAGCATATGCCGCAGTAGATTTTGCCTCTTTTGATGCAGATGGTAACGGTGCTATTACAATGGAAGAAGCAAAGGTTAACCCTCAGCTTGTAAAGATTTTTGATGATTTGGATACTGATGGTAATGGTGAAATCTCTAAAGAAGAGTTTTCAAAAGTACAGTAATCAATATTTAAGCATACTCCATTAAAGCCGCCTTAGTCAGCTAACACCATTCAGTTAAG
>NZ_WTKT01000025.1:0-51405 GCF_011378685.1 Pseudoalteromonas sp. C8 | reverse complement strand
TTGTGATCAAGAGACAGGGATATTGACAATGTAGGGCACCGATTCTATGAGGGAATGTAGAGCACGGAAGAACGCAAATGCATGGGATTCAAACACACAGCGATAGTATTCTGGATTTTTCATTTCTGTTTCGCTAGGTAATTCATCAGACATAGCCAAACCATAAGATTCAAAAGCTTTGTTAAATTCTTCATAATGAAACCTACAGTAGCGTTGATGACGATCTATGCTGTCTAAAGCTAATTTCAATTTTTCTTTTTTATCTACATCGTTAATCAACGCTAGAATATCTTCTTTGCTGAATTTTACTTTCATGATTTCCCTCCTTGTCAATTTCTTCACCTTTGAAAGTCATCATTCCAATATTAATTTTTTAGGTGAATATAGATTAAATCACCATAACCCCAAATGACAGTCCCTATAACTGTCATAAACAGCGTATATTGTTTGGAGTAGCTTACCGTACTCTTGAACTTTCTTTGGACATAAATAACACAATAAACTGGTGTTGAGTGTTCGCTAAAATTAATCACATCTTTAAATTTGTTTAGAAAATAATATTCTACTAAAACTGACGATATTAAAATTAGTGCTCCAAACCTAGAAAACCATGTATGCCAATCTTCATTTAGAGGATTGCAATAGAACAAAGATACTATGAATAATAAACAAATAAAGTTTAAAAAGATCCATTTCAATCTATCGACTTTAACCTGTGCAACCTTCTTATCAGCCCAACCTTTACCCGAACCATCTCCCATAACTTCATAAAGATCACATAAAGGCATTCCCCAAGGGCTTTTTGTATCTGTCATTTGTTGTTCATATCCTTTGCTTTTCTATTCCAACTAAATAATTTAAGATTTCTGGACACTGATAACGTATGAGCTGTCAATCAATAATGGCTTAATATCTAAAGGCAAAGGACCAAATCTTTACTTCATACATAATGATTAATTAACGCTTACTTTTGATATTTTTAAACATCCTACAATACAAAATACCGAGATAAATAGATAGAATAGCTTTGTTTTTTCAATCAAGGCGTCTGTCTTGTTTAATTATGGTTCTAAGTTTAACTGCTTGATTTTATTTTCAATTGTAGCTTTTAAACATAATATAAATTAGCTGTTTATACGCGCCGAAGCTTAAATGAATTACTGTGTCGGATGGCGCTTCGCTTATCCGACTTACGTGTTTAACTTAAATTTTTACGCAGACAAAAATGGCGTTGCCTGAGCGCTGTGCCCATGGGGTTATTTTGTCGTAGTCATGTTCAAATATGTGGATTTCGAAGTACGGCTTTAAGGCTTCTTTAAGCTCGGTATAACTAAAAGCAACCATTGGGTGCTCGTCGTGCCATACGAGTGTTTTATCTGCAGTGGTTTTTTCTATGCTGAGTTTTAATAACTGTTTGCTACCACTGCCACTGTAGTGCCAACCAGAGCGAAATGTGAAGAAGCTATTTTCGCTTGTTGCTGTGTGCTCTACAAATGAATCGCTGTCGATTTTGTTTTTATCAACCGTGTTAAAGCAAAATATTCCACCTACGTTTAATGCGCTGTGTACGCTGGCAAGGCATTCTTTTAACTTATTAATACCGTCGCAGTAATGGATTGAATACAAAAAGCAGGTAATTAAATCCAAGGGCTCGGTTACTTTAAACTCACTCATGTTTTGCAACGAAAATTGCGCTTCTGGACAACGAACTTTTGCTTTATCGAGCATTGGCTGGTTTAAATCAAGCCCACTACTTTTATAACCGTTATCAATAAAGTGGCGCACATGCGGGCCGGTGCCACACGCTAAATCGAGATGGGTGTTTGCGCCATTACCAAAAATTTGGTGCAGCCTGTGAATAGAATTGCTTTGGGCTTGATAATTAATATCTGCACACATTAAGTCGTAGTAATCAGAAAGGTCGGTGTAAAGCGCATTTGCGGACATATAAGCCTAGTGGTAAGTAGTAGAATATTTTTAAGTCGCGCATAGTAAACTAGTTATGGCTATTAGCGAAGAAGATATGAGTTTTAGGGTTGTCGGGTGGCGCTTCGCTTATCCGACCTACGTATTTAAATATTATGAAAGGTTATTAGAAAATGGTGCGGAAGTAGAGATTTGTTGGGTTTAGCTTCGCTCTACCCAACATACGTAATATAACTTTAAGCTGGCTTTAACTAATTCCTAAATACTTATGTACTTGTATTGATAGGCGCCAGTTTTTGGCAATACAGGTGTCGATTGCTAATTTTGTTGCTGATACTTTTTGGCTAATTGGCTGCAAATAAACAAGCTTAGGGTTAACACCTGTTTTGGCAAATAATTCTTCTAACTCTTCTACATGCTTTTGCATGGCAACGGGGTGTTTTATCTCGTTTGCACGCTTCATGGTGCTGGTAAGTACTTCATAACCACCGCGCATATTAATTTTTGGCGATACCGTTACCCATGTTTGCTCTGGGGCGAGTATTTCAAACGTGCCGCTGGTTTCTATTTGTGTACTAAAACCGTGTTCGTGTAATAAGTTACATACTGGATTTAAGTCAAACATGCATGGCTCGCCGCCAGTAATAACTACATGCTTTGCGGTATAGCCACGTGATTGAAACAACGCTAAAATTTGCTCTGCACTGGCGTTAGCCCAATGATCTGAGTCGGCTTTTTTTTCTACGGTTTCGTCCAGCGATACTTTATATACATTATCAACATCCCACGTTTGCTTAGTGTCGCACCAAGAGCAGCCTACTGGGCAGCCTTGCAGGCGTAAAAATATTGAGGGTGTGCCAGTAAAGCTAGCTTCACCTTGAATGGTTTCAAACACTTCATTAATTTTGTACAAAAGAGATCTCACTTACTACCTAGCAGCCAAATTGCTACTATTAAAAAACCAAAAAGCGCTGTGCAAAAATTGTTATTTAAGCTGCGGCCGTGTAGTATATCGCGCCCTGATATAAACCTCTATTAAAACTAAGAGCAAAACAGATATGACGCAAAAAGTAGTTGTTATTTATTCCGGCGGTATGGACTCATTTACCGTATTAAATAAAGCCCTGCAACAAGGCCATGATGTATATGCCCTATCATTTGACTATGGTCAGCGTCATGTAAAAGAGCTTAAAGTGGCGGCAAGTGTGTGTGAAAAATTAAACGTTCCACACAAAATTGTTGATATTTCGGCGATTAACCAACTTATTGGTGGCTCATCACTTACTGATGACATTGATGTGCCTGAAGGCCATTACGAAGAAGAAAGCATGAAAAGTACGATTGTACCTAATCGTAATATGATTTTGCTCTCGCTTGCTGTTGGTTACGCGGTATCACTTAAAGCTGGCCAAGTTTATTACGGCGCTCACTCTGGGGATCATGCTATTTACCCTGACTGCCGTCCTGAATTTGTGCAAAAAATGGATGATGTATGTCGTATTGCAAATTACGACGCTGTAGAAATTTTTAGCCCATACTTAAACAATACTAAAATTGGTATTTTAACCGACGGTATTGAAATGGGATTAGATTACAGCCAAACGTGGACTTGTTATAACGGCCGTGAAAAGGCCTGTGGTAAATGTGGCGCGTGCCAAGAACGCCTTGAAGCATTTGCACTAAATAACATTACAGACCCGTTAGAATACGAATAAGCACCAATTAATTAGCAATACAATTGCTGTAAACAAAAAAAGGCTATCATCGATAGCCTTTTTTGTTTAATTTTAACTAATGGATATAAATTACAACCAGCGTTTTACGCGCGCTTTATAGGCGGTAAATTCTTCGCCAAATAATTTAGTGAGCGCACGCTCCTCGGGTATTATTTGAAAAAACGTTAAATACGCAATAAACCCTATAATACATAAAAGTGCCCACAAGGAACTTAACCAAATACCCCACCCTGCTAAAATAAATGCAAAACCTACGTACATTGGGTTACGCGAAATCCGATAAATACCGCTAGTAATAAGTGTTGACGCTTGCTCAGGTTTATTAGGGTTTACAGTGGTGTTTGCTATTTTAAAACTCACCACCCCTGCAATACAAAAAACACACCCTATAATGACCAAACTTGCTGCTAAGTAGGTAATAAATGCGGTGAAATCAATAACACTGTAATGCGCAATAAGCGCCATTATGCCTGCAAAAAACAGCACAACAATAACGGGAGGTATTTTATTATTTAACATGGCAACTCACTGTATTGGCTAAAGTATGTTTATTATATGGTGGCTATGCAGCCATTAAACAATATCTGAAGTGTATAAATGATGAACACGCTCAAACCTGAGCTTAAGTAAAGTATACAAATTAAGTTACAATTGTCAGCTTTATCAAAAGCGCTTAAAGGTTATACTTTAACCATAAACGAATAATAAAATGATAAGGAATGAGATTATGTCTGGAACTACGATGATTGTACTTATTGTGCTAATTTCGGTTGGCTCAGGAGTGGTTTACGATATGTATAAAAAGCATCTTGAGTTTAAGCATAAAATGCAAAACAACAACAGCGATGCCCATAAACAATTAGCTGAAACAAATGCACAAGTGCTTGCATTAAAAGAGCGTGTACAAACACTTGAGGCTATTGTTACCGATTCAAGCTTTAGCGTTAAAGATGAAATTAATAAGCTTTAAATTGTTATAAGTAATTTGGATATAAATGTGCATTTTCTGGCTGCTCAATGCCGTGAGCAGCTAAAAACCCACCAATAGCTTGCCCGCAGCCCTGTGGTGCTCGCCCGCTGTCTATCTCAAAATTTAACTGGTTAGCATGTTGCTTACCCATAGAGCAAAGCCCTACAGTACTTGGCGAGCGCATAGCGATACTTAAGTTACCTATTTGCTCAACCACAACGTGCTTACTAAAGCGGGCAAAACCTTTGTACTTAAATTGCTCGTTTACGTAATCATTGCTTGTGGCTACTAATGCTGCAACTAAAGCGTGTAAAAAGCTATTAGCGGATGGATCTGCGGTTAAAAACGCGATTGTTTTTTTATTAAACTCGCTAAGTTGGCAATCTTCACACAACAGCTCAACAGTATATAAATGTTGCTCGGCTATTTGCTGCTGGCTCTTAAGCTCAATACTTTTTCCTGCAAATACAATACGTTTAAGCACTTCATCAACACGGCTTTCAGCACTTTCACTTTTAACAAGCTCAGGGTTTTGCGCCATTACCGGTAAGTCGTGATGGTTATTAAATGGCGTACTTGTTGCGCCGCTTTGCATTAACTGAAAAAGCTCTCTTACTTCATGTTCACGCGCTACTTTTAACGCTAAAAATGCAGTTTGGATAAGTTCTGAAGTAGGTAAGTTTTCCTCTACTATCCAGCGTCTGCCAAATAATAGCTTTTTGGCTTTGCCTTCATTTGCAGATGCACTTTTTTGATAGTTATCTGGGCTCAGCACTGCTACTTGCAGGTAAATTTCTTCACCTTTTTGTGCAGCAAGCACCCTAAAGTGAGCCGAAAATTCTATACTCTCAAGCACTTCGTTTACGCTTTCAAGCGTGTGCTTGTAACGTAAAAAATGTTGTGGCACTACCCAACTACTATTAGCCAATTGCACAAGGGGTGCATAAGAAATAGGTTGCTCGTAACTGTGTTGCCATTTTTGCTCATTGCTAAGCAAATGATTAATGTGACTCTTGTTATCTGACATAAATAAACCAAATAAACTCGCGTTGTGCGATATAAACTATGAACACATTACGTCGTCAATGTCGTAATTAGATCACATGTACGCCCTACTTTCGGGCTTTTTTAACTATCGGTGAGTTCTTGATAGTCTGTTATAACTTTTTGATAGTATGGCTTATCTTTATTGAGTATTTTATTATAATGATTTATGAGTTGGCGCTGGTACATAGCGTGTTCTACACTAGCAAAGTCCCACATTTTATTACCGGTGTGACTAATCTCATTATTGCTACTAAAGCTCACTTCAATCACTTCATAAAAACGTTTGTTGTCGTAAACTATTTGCTCACTTACAAGCCCTAAACCTAATTGTTTTAAACCGACTCGCAACTTATAAGTGTGATGCACTGGGCATAAAATAAACCGAACATTATTTAAATGCTCCACTGCATTATTAGCAATAATTTGTTGTATTAAACTTAACAACAGCTCACCGCCAACACCTGCTATTACAACTACTTGGCTTTTACTTTGAGCAATTTCAATTTTGCCTACATCCTGACATAAGACCTGCCACTGCGGATTTTTATTACAGGTTTTTTGTAATTTATTAATAGATGATAATTGCGTTTCTAGGTCGTTCATTAAAGTGGCGACTATATCTACAAAAATAACCTGGTTTGCAGCTGCGCGTTTTAATAGCGCCATGCCTAAATAACCATGGTCGCAGCAGCAATCCCAAATAATACCGTGATGCTGCGAGATTAATGTATCAATGGCAGTTAGGCGTTTGCTGAGCTTCATTTAATCTGCAGATTGTGACGTTTTGTAGATAAGTGCTTTTAAGCTTCTGTCGCTGTCTACTTCAATAAAACGCTCGGTAGGGGCTAGGCGCTCAACAAATTCAATTGCGCCTTGGGTGTGCTCGTTTATTAACGCTTTAAACGCCTCTTCGCTAAGCTCTGGGCTATTAGCGCACAATAACAATTGTGTGGTATCGCAAAGTAGCTCTGGCAACCTGCGCAGCACTTTTTGATAGTCTTTAGTTAATATAAAGCTGCCTTTTTGAAAGCTTGGCGGATCAACTATTATTAAGTCAAACGGGGCTGCTTTTTTTAGTTTTCCAAACGACTTTAAAATATCGTGAGGTAAAAAACTTACGCCACGCTCAAAACCATTTAATTGATGGTTTTGCTTGCCGACTTTAAGTACACCTTTGCTCATATCCATATTCATCACATGATCTGCCCCGCCTTGCATTGCGGCAAGCGAAAACCCACACGTGTACGAAAATAAATTAAGCACTTTGCCATGCTTACTATTAGCCATTACAAACTCACGGCCGCTGCGCATATCGGGAAATATTCCGGTATTTTGACGGCTCTGTAAATCAACCAAAAAACGAATGCCGTTTTCGGTTACAACATGCGGGTTAGGTAATTGCCCATAAACCACGGTGTTTTGGCTTTGTACGCCAGCGCGTTGCTGATACACAAGTGACGTAATAAGCTCTGGCTGGTTTTTTTGTGCCCACTGCCACACAACATCGGTAAGCTCGCTTAGTGTTTGCTCGTCAATTTCGTCGTACGAAACCAAAAACAAACTTGGCGGATAAAAGTCTAAATTAATATGACTTAACGCCTCAACACTATGGCCACGGCCATGAAAAACACGGCACAGTTCATTTTTTAAAATTGGCGCATCTTCAAGCGCAGTAATAAGAGGAGTAAAGTTTGCTGTCATTTTTAATTAATCAACTGTTGTTGTAGTTCATGTATTTCATCGCGAACAGAGCCCGCTTTTTCAAATTCTAGGTCGCTTGCGTATGCATGCATTTTGGTTTCAAGCTGCTTAATTTGCACTGTAATTTCTTTCGCACTAAGTACCTTTTTAGAGTCTTTACGAACAAGTCTAAGGTTATCTTTAGGGCCGGCTTCTTCGCCTACATCCATCGCATCAAGAATCTTTTTGGCTAGTGAATGCGGTTCAATACCGTGTTCTATATTATAAGCATGCTGAATTTCGCGTCTGCGCGCTGTTTCGTCCATGGCCTTAGCCATCGATTTTGTAATTTTATCACCGTACAAAATAGCGCGGCCATCTAAGTGACGTGCAGCACGACCAATGGTTTGAATGATTGAACGCGCTGAGCGTAAAAAGCCTTCTTTATCGGCATCAAGTATGGCTACTAGCGCCACTTCTGGCATATCCAGGCCTTCTCGAAGTAAGTTAATGCCCACTAACACATCAAACACACCTGCACGTAAATCACGAATAATCTCAACCCGTTCAACCGTGTCTATGTCTGAATGTAAGTAACGCACTTTTACGTCGTGCTCACTTAAGTAATCGGTTAAATCCTCAGACATACGTTTGGTCAAAGTGGTTACAAGTACGCGTTCGCCCTTCTCTACACTTTTATAAATTTCTGAAAGTAAATCATCAACCTGATCGCCTACCGGGCGCACTTCAATAAGTGGATCGAGCAGCCCAGTTGGGCGAATTACTTGCTCTGCGATTGCGCCCACACAACGGTCTAACTCAAAGTCGCCTGGCGTTGCCGATACATAAATTGTTTGTGGTGAAATAGCTTCAAATTCTTCAAAGCGCAGCGGCCTGTTGTCCATTGCTGAGGGCATTCTGAAGCCATACTCAACCAGGTTTTCTTTTCGGCTTCTGTCGCCTTTATACATTGCGCCAATTTGCGATACGGTTACGTGCGATTCATCAATAATCATCAATGCGTCGTCTGGGAGATAATCAAGCAATGTGGGTGGCGGATCGCCCGGCGTACGGCCCGATAAATAGCGGCTGTAGTTTTCTATACCAGAGCAATAACCTAGCTCTCGCATCATTTCTATATCGTATTGCGTACGCTGTGTTACGCGTTGCTCTTCTACTAATTTATTAGCACTGAGTAACTGGGCTCTTCGATCTTTTAGTTCTTCTTGTATTTTATCGATAGCACCGAGTATTTTTTCACGCGGGGTAACATAGTGTGTTTTTGGATAGATAGTGGTACGTATTATATGTTTTTCGACGGCGCCAGTAAGCGGGTCAAAAATACTCAAGCGCTCTATTTCGTCATCAAACATTTCTACGCGAATTGCGAAGGTGCTAGATTCTGCAGGAAATATGTCGACCACTTCACCACGAACACGATATGTACCACGGCTAAAATCTATATCGTTGCGGGTGTATTGTATCTCAGCTAGGCGACGTAGCATGTCGCGTTGGTCTACTTTTTCGCCCACTTTTAAAAGTAGCATCATTTTCATGTATGATTTAGGGTCGCCCAAACCATAAATAGCCGATACCGACGCCACAATAATGGTGTCGCGGCGTTCAAGCAGTGCTTTGGTCGCACTTAAACGCATTTGTTCTATATGCTCGTTTATCGAGGCATCTTTTTCAATAAATGTGTCGCTAGATACAACATAGGCTTCTGGCTGGTAGTAATCGTAATACGATACAAAATACTCAACCGCATTTTTAGGGAAAAACTCTTTCATTTCCCCATATAGCTGCGCGGCAAGCGTTTTATTGTGCGCCATTATTATTGTTGGACGGTTTAAATCGTTAATAATATTAGCCATGGTAAAGGTTTTACCTGTACCGGTGGCACCTAATAAAGTTTGGTGTGCAAGGCCTGCTTCTAATCCTTCGCATAGCTGCTTAATCGCTGTGGGCTGATCGCCTGCTGGTTTAAAATGTGATTTTAACTGAAAATGGTCGCTCAATTATTGCACTCCTGTAACGATTCGCCGCTCAGCGCTTCTAGTTTTTTCATAAACCATTTGTATGCCACTATTGCTGTAAATAAGTTACCTAAAGCAGCGCCAATAAATAGCCCTAATAATCCGGCTATTTCGTTGCCTACATAAGCAAATGGTACATAAAATATGAATAACCGAATGACACTTAATACCAATGCGTACATTGGTTTGTGTAAAGCATTAAACGATGAGTTTGATAATATGATCACCCCTTGTAAGCCATAGCTTAGCGGGATGGTATAAATAAAGAGTTTAATTACATCTATTACGGCTTGTTCTTTACCAAATAATTGGCTTATAACACCTGAAAATGCAATGAGTAATACGTAAATGGCAAATTGCCATACCATCACAAATTTTAGTGTGCCGGTATACGCTTCTTTAACGCGGCATAATTTGCCAGCGCCAAAGTTTTGGCTAACAAATGGCGGTAATGTCATCGATAGCGCAAGCACTAATATACTTGCAATAGATTCTATTCGGCTTCCCACTCCAAATGCGGCTACGGCTTCTGGCCCGTGGTGCGCAACCATAGCGGTCATTACGGCCATTGCAACCGGTGTAAGCATGTTTGCGCCGGCAGCAGGCAAACCAATTTTTAATATTTTACGAATAGCGCCCGTCACTGTTTGCTTGCCTGCTTTTAGGCTCAACAAGCGCTTTTTAACCGCTAATATATATAAAATAATAACCACAGCAACCGACCATGCAATAACGCTTGCTATGGCCGCGCCTTGAATACCTAACGCTGGTACTGGCCCAAAACCAAATATCAATATAGGGTCGAGTACGGCGTTTATGAGCCCTGCTCCACCCATTACTATACTTGGCGTTTTTGTATCGCCACTGGCGCGCAGTACCGAGTTACCAATCATTGGGGTTATTAAAAATACACTACCAATAAACCATATATTCATGTATTCGTGTATTAACGGCAATACTTGTGCGCCCGCTCCTAGCAAAGTAAATATGGGGTCAATCAGTAAATACCCAACAGATGACAACACAATAACCAGAACCACACCTACCATTAAAGAAATACTGGCGTCAAAACGCGCTTCATCTATTTTATTACTCCCGAGCGCTTTTGCTATTACCGCCGATGTACCGATCCCCAGCCCTATTGCTAAGCTAATAACGGTAAAGGTAACCGGAAATGTAAAGCTCACCGCTGCAAGCGGCTCAGTGCCTAGTAAGCTTATAAAGAATGTATCGACAATATTGAACATCATTAGCGTGATCATGCCGAATATCATCGGGATGGTCATCGTCTTTAATGTGGGCAAGATGGGATCGTTTAGTAAATCTGGGCGAGTCTGGGATTTTGAAATTGCGCGCATGAAATAAATAGGCCTCTTTTACTGAACGAATCATTTTAAAGCATCAAGGCAGTTCAAGCCACGGATTTATCACTACAATTGAAGTAATTAAAGAAGTAAAGATTCGAAAAAATAGTAAAGCTTAGTTTTTGCATCTTTTTGTTAAAATAGAGCCTAAACACACCAAAAACCAATTAAAACACATTTTTATAACTTTTATTACAAACACCCAGTGATATATGATGCTTTTTTACACAAAGGTACTGCTTGGTTTATCGTTACGAAAAAATTCCCTCATCGAGTTGCATACATTCAGCATCAAATCATAACCCATTGTTTTATATTGAATTAAAAATAGTGATTTAAAAGCTTGAAATCGTTGTAGCACCCTAAACCATTGGTGCCGATGATGTTCTTAAAGTTTCATAAACAGAGTTATCCACAGAAACCGTGGATAACTCATTCAAACCCGCATTTATAAAGGCTTTGAGAGAGCCTCCATTTTCGGTGATATCCAACCAATTGACCATTTGTTAATTGTGGCATTTTTATAAACTCACGCTAAAAACTGTAGCTCACCAATTTTTCTTCTTAACATAGTTGTACGTTAGGTATAAAAAAACGTTTAATACAAAGTTAAGTTATTGATTGCTCTATTTTTGAACGGATAAAACAAATACTCATTTTATACATAGTGATTAGATCACAATTTAGATCAAAAAATATTTCTGCGAATATACGTATAGGTATATTTTTAGAAAATTAAAACAAAAAACGAATTAAATACGAAAAATATCGCTAAGTAAAAAATGAGTTTTTATGTTTTTGAGTTGTTTTTTAATAACAAGCCACTTTAATACCGTGTTTAATTTAACCAATTTGAAGACTCAGCAATAATAAAAGTCACATTGTTATTCTTAAATTTTTAAAAAAGTAACTTTAATAGAGCTATAAAACACGCAGATCGAACACAAAAACAACGAATAAACCTCTTTTTTCAATTTATGACTTTTATATGTTGACACTTTGCGGCGCGGTCATTAATATTTCGCCCCGTTGAAAGGCAAGACAATTCCCCCTTAGCTCAGTTGGTTAGAGCGACGGACTGTTAATCCGCAGGTCCCCCGTTCGAGTCGGGGAGGGGGAGCCAAGTTTATGTTTATGATGTAGTTCCCCCTTAGCTCAGTTGGTTAGAGCGACGGACTGTTAATCCGCAGGTCCCCCGTTCGAGTCGGGGAGGGGGAGCCAAATCATCATAATAATATCACTACTTTAATTCCCCCTTAGCTCAGTTGGTTAGAGCGACGGACTGTTAATCCGCAGGTCCCCCGTTCGAGTCGGGGAGGGGGAGCCAAGTTTATGTTTATGATGTAGTTCCCCCTTAGCTCAGTTGGTTAGAGCGACGGACTGTTAATCCGCAGGTCCCCCGTTCGAGTCGGGGAGGGGGAGCCAAATCATCATAATAATATCACTACTTTAGTTCCCCCTTAGCTCAGTTGGTTAGAGCGACGGACTGTTAATCCGCAGGTCCCCCGTTCGAGTCGGGGAGGGGGAGCCAATTCTAAGAATTTCATAGACATCTCAAGCTAATTCCACTACTCTTCCTTATATAACTAAAGCATTAGTTTATTCCTTAATGCGCTGTACTTAGTTTATTAATCAAGGACTTGATTCCTTCCCTTTTGAATTATTAAAAGACTGAAAACATGGCTGGATTTAAAAAACTTATTTTTATACAAATTATCTCTTGGTTATTGTGTGTTGCAGCAGGAAGCTACTTCATATCTATAAGCTTTGATACTGCGGTAAGTGATGCACAAAAAAGTGCGCAAACTACTGTTACTAAGTATATTAATGACCTTTCTTTAGACGATATTTCTGCTCAAAATTTAAAACAATCAATTGCAGATGGTAAAACGTTTTCAAGCTTCACCCTAAGAGATTACCAAGGGGCTGAAATATTTAGCATTAACCCCCCTACTCAATTACCAATGTTTGCTGATTTTGTACTCTCTAACTTTAACTCAGTGCGCCCTCAATTTGCTGTAAATGACGCCTCAGATATAAAAGTTGAATTTGTACTTAACATTGAGCATTTAGCGTCGCAGCTACAAACGTCCCTTTTTATTGTTATTTTGATTTCTGCCATTTTAGTTATTATTCCAATAATTCTAATGAAATCTATTTTTTACCATTTAAATAAAAACATAAGTACAACAGTTGCTGACATTATCGATATTTATATCAATCAAAACCAAGTTGATAATGATTTAGAAACAGCACTAGATGGCACTCGATTGAAAAAAATGGGAAAAGATTTAGTACCTAGCTTTAATCGGCTATCACATTTTTTAAAAAACAAAAACGAAGACATACAAAGCGCTGCTATGACTATTAAGCATGAAGCGTACAAAGATGTAATTACCTCGCTTGGTAATCGTAATATGTTTGTTGAGTACTACGAAAAAAATATTGAAAATACTGAGCAAAGTACATTTGGTTCTTTAGCTATGGTTCGTTGTAGCGAACTACAAGCTATAAACCAAAGCCGTGGTTATCAAAAAGGTGACGAGTACGTTAAAGGCGTTGCCGATATTATTAAGCACATAAGCGGCACTTACACTGGCAGCCAAGTATTTAGATTAAACAGCTCTGATTTTGCGGTAGTACTCCCCCACATTCCTTTAAAAGAAGCTGAGCGCTTTGGTGAAAACCTGCAATCGCGCTTCACGCAGTACCAACAAAACCAAGAGTTAAGCTCGGTAGCTAATACAGGTATTGTAGGATACGAAAAAGGTAAGCCGTTAGGCGAATTGCTTTCTGTTGTTGATAACGCAATGAGCATGGCGCAATCAAAACAAGTAAACGCATGGCACGTACAACGCGAAACCGATTTAGTTAATAACGTAAGTGCGGGTTTTGGTAATCAAAACTGGCGTAAGGTTATTAAAGAAGTTATTGAATCTAAACGTGTGCATTTGGTGATGCAAAACATTATGCCGCTTGGTAAAAGCATAAAAGCCTACGCTGAAGTACAAGTTCGATTTAAAACAGAAGACAATCAAGTACTGCCTACCGCTTCTTTTTTAGCGATGGCCGAAAAGCTTGATATGGCAATAGAAATTGATCGCCTGATAATAGACTCTTCTCTTGAAAAGGTTAAAAGCCGTAATTTATCTGAAAAGTTTTTTGGTTTAAATGTAACAGCCTCTAGTGCACACAACGATCAGTTTGTAATTTGGCTAGAGCGCCGATTATTGAAAGATACGCATATTGCATCTAAACTTGTATTTGAAGTAAGTGAGTTTGGTTTACAGCAAAACATCAAGGCTAGTAAGCGCTTTATCGACATGGTTCACCGTGTTGGCGCACGCGTTACAGTTGAACGTTTTGGTGTTGGCTTAACTTCATTTAAGTTTTTCCGAGATTTAAAACCTGACTTTATTAAAATGGACGCAAGTTATACTCGCGGCCTCGAAGACGATAAAAACAATCAGTACTTTATGCGCTTAATGGTCGATTTAGCCCACCGCATTGGTGTTAGCGTATTTGCTGAGGGCGTTGAGAGCCAAGAAGAAAAGCACATTATAGAAACGTTGTGTTTAGATGGCGTTCAAGGTTATTACATAGAAAAACCTAAAGACATATAGTCTATTGGAGGCATCATGAAAAGAGTAATTACCTTTATTATACTTTTTATTATGCCTTTGAGTTTGTACGCAAACGGCCCGCAAAAAGAATTAGTTTTTAGCACTCACAACTATCCTCCATTTTCATTTGTTGATGAACACGATAATGCCGCTGGCCCCTTTGTTGATATACTTACCTTAGCGTGTAAACGCCTCAATTATAAATGTGAGTTTATCAGCGTACCAAATCGTCGCTCTAAGCTCATGTTAAAAAACCTGCAAGCTCAAGGAAACTTTCCTATGGGCTGGAATCTTGACCGCAACGAATGGCTTTATTTTTCGATCCCGCTTATGAAAATGCAATATGGATTTTTTCAACCTGAGGGTGCAAAAAAAACCATCAAAAGCCTCAATGATCTACAAAAAATGCAAATTGCTGTTTTTGGCCCTTCAAATGCATCTTTTCAACTAATCAAAATACAGCAACAAATGATTAAAGACGGATTGAGGGAATTTGATATTGTTTTACTCACCGATGCCAATGGCACGGGTGTAAAAATGATAGAAAACAATCGTATAGATGGGTACTTTGCCAATACTTTACAAGCACGCGCTAGACTAAAACAATTTAACTTACATCATGTTAATTTGGCCTTTTTACAAAGCGAATCCCCCTATTTTATTGGTTTTAATAAAATTCAATTATCTCCTGAACAAATTGCCCTATTTAATAAAGTACTATTAGATTTATACCAAGAACACGATCAATTTAAAGATATTTTAAAGCCATATAATATCGATCCTATTCTAATTACACCTGAAATCTTAAGTCGCTTTAATATCATTACTGATTGAGTCGTTTATTTGCTTCTCATGTGTTGTTAATCGATAAAGAAAAAAGGATAATACCCACGTTTATTATAGCGTGAGGCACACATGACAGAATATGTCTTGTTATTGATTGGAACCGTTCTGGTTAATAACTTTGTATTAGTACAATTTTTAGGCTTATGTCCGTTTATGGGCGTATCAGGTAAGCTTGATACGGCGATTGGTATGTCTTTGGCAACCACGTTTGTGCTTACCCTTGCCTCTGTAACTAGCTATTTAGTTAATCAATATATTTTAATCCCTCTGGATATCGCCTTTTTACGCACCATGAGCTTTATTTTAGTGATTGCCGTTGTAGTGCAATTTACCGAAATGGTTGTGCGTAAAACAAGCCCTACTCTATATCGTTTATTAGGCATATTTTTACCGCTGATCACCACTAACTGTGCGGTATTAGGTGTGGCTTTACTAAATATCAAAGAAGATCATTCGTTTTTACAATCTGCGGTGTATGGTTTTGGTGCTGCGGTTGGTTTTTCTTTAGTGCTTGTATTGTTTGCAGCACTACGAGAACGTTTAGCAGCTGCTGACGTTCCTACGCCTTTTAAAGGCGCCTCTATTGCAATGATCACTGCAGGCTTAATGTCGATGGCGTTTATGGGTTTTACTGGATTAGTGAAGTTTTAATATGACCTTGTTTTATGCCTTGATAGCGATTGGTTCGCTAGCACTCATTTTTGGACTTATTTTAGGGTTTGCAGCAATTCGCTTTCGCGTTGAAGGTAACCCTATTGTTGAGCAAATTGATACTATTTTGCCGCAAACTCAATGCGGACAATGTGGCTACCCGGGTTGTCGCCCTTACGCCGAAGCCATAGCCAATGGCGATGAAATAAATAAATGCCCACCGGGCGGCGAATCAACCATGAAAAAGCTTGCCGGCTTAATGGGTGTTGATGAAAAACCACTTGCCGGTGGCGAGCAAGCAGAACCTATAAAAACAGTGGCTTATATTCGCGAAGACGAATGTATTGGCTGTACCAAATGTATTCAAGCCTGCCCGGTTGACGCCATTTTGGGCGCAACTCGTCAAATGCACACTGTATTAATTGATGAATGTACTGGCTGTGATTTATGTGTTGAGCCTTGCCCTGTAGATTGCATTGATATGCTACCTGTAGCCGAAACTAAACAAAACTGGAAATGGCAGCTAGATGCTATTCCTGTTACACAAATAGATTAGAGGTTTGAGTGGACAAGTTACTTGAACAAATAAAAAAAGGCACCGTGTGGGCATTTCCTGGCGGCATACACCCACCACAACAAAAATCACTCTCTAATAGTGCGAGTATCACTCGCCTACCTTTGCCCGACAAACTCATTGTTGCGCTTAAGCAACACATAGGCGCAAACGGTAAGTTACTTGTAGAAAAAGGCCAACACGTCTTAAAAGGCCAACCACTTACAGCGCCTGCTGCTAACTGGTCGGTACCTGTGCATGCGCCAAGCTCTGGTGTGGTTACTGATATTGCACCTATGCCATCAGCACATCCATCGGCCCTACCTGAACTAAGTGTTATTATTGAACCAGACGGCAAAGACGAATGGGTAGCTCTAAATAAAAATAAAAATCCTGCTGAGCTTAGTCATGATGAGCTGATAAATATTATTCACCAAGCCGGTATTAGCGGTATGGGTGGTGCTGGTTTTCCTACTTATGTAAAAGCAGATACCAAGCAACCTATCGAATTTTTGATTGTAAATGCTGTTGAGTGCGAACCTTATATTACTGCCGATGACGTTTTAATGCGCGAACACGCTAAAGAAGTTATCCAAGGCATTGAAATAATGCAGCAGCTTTTAAACCCAACACTGTGCATTGTGGGTATAGAAGATAACAAGCCTGAAGCTATTGCAGCAATGAAGCAAGCAGCTGAGCATAACTCAAAAATTATTATTCAAACGGTGCCAACTATTTACCCATCTGGCGGTGAAAAGCAATTAATTAAATTACTTACTAACCGTGAAGTTCCTAGCATTGGTATTCCTGCCGATATTGGTATTTTAGTGCATAACACCGGGACTTTGTTTGCCGTACAACAAGCCGTTTATGAAGGTAAACCACTCATTGAACGTATAGTTACGGTAACAGGTAACACTATTCATAAGCCTGGGAATGTATGGGCACTACTTGGCACTGAAATAAAGCATTTACTTGATTGCCAAGGTTTCTCGCCTGTACCGCAGCAAAGTGTTGTGATGGGCGGCCCAATGATGGGCTTTACGCTACCCACAGTGCGTATTGGCATAGTTAAAACAACTAACTGTATTTTAGCGCCTGATCATAAAGAGCTAGCGGAGCCCGGCCCTGAAAAAGCCTGTATACGTTGTAGCGCCTGTGCTGATGCCTGCCCTGCCTCTTTATTGCCACAGCAATTACAGTGGTTTGCTAAATCAAAAGAGTACGACAAACTACAAGAACACAATTTATTTGACTGTATTGAATGTGGTGCTTGTGCATATGTGTGTCCAAGTGAAATCCCTCTTGTGCAGTACTACCGTATAGCCAAAGTTGAAATTAAAGAACAACAAGCTGACAAAATTAAAGCCGACAGAGCAAAAGAGCGTTTTGATGCACGAAAAGAGCGTTTAGATCGTGAGCAAGAAGAACGTCAAAACCGCCATAAACGTAAACCTGCCGCTAAATCTGCTGACGAAAAGCAAAAAGTAGCAGAGGCACTAGCCCGCGTTAAAAATAAATCAGATAACGGCGATGAAAAATCAGCTGTTGCAGCCGCTATTGCACGCGCTAAAGCTAAAAAGCTAGGCGATCAATCTGCTGAATTAGAACCTGACAACAGCGAAGTAGCAAAAGAGCGCGCACTACGTAAAGAACAAGCGCGTAAATATAAAGAGCAAAAATCTCAAACAGATGAATCGGCCGAGACTGCACCCGTTGATGATAAAAAATCAGCAGTCGCTGCAGCCATTGCTCGCGCTAAAGCTAAAAAAGCAGCACAAGCATTAGATAACGCTGAACAAACAGTAAGTGAAGAGCCACAAACTGATGCCCCTGTTGATGATAAAAAAGCAGCGGTAGCGGCGGCCATTGCTCGTGCTAAAGCCAAAAAGGCAGCACAAGCATTAGATAACGCTGAACAAACAGTAAGTGAAGAGCCGCCTGTTGATGATAAAAAGTCAGCAGTAGCGGCGGCTGTTGCGCGTGCTAAAGCTAAAAAAGCGGCTAAAGCACTTGAGGATACTGAACAAGCAGTGAGTGAAGAGCCACAAACTGATGCCCCTGTTGATGACAAAAAGGCAGCGGTAGCGGCGGCTATTGCCCGCGCTAAAGCTAAAAAAGCAGCTAAAGCATTAGAAGAAACCGAGCAAACCGTGAGTGAAGAACCACAAAGCGATTCGCCTGTTGATGACAAAAAAGCAGCAGTAGCGGCAGCTATTGCGCGTGCAAAAGCTAAAAAAGCAGCTAAAGCATTAGAAGAAGCCGAGCAAACCGTGAGTGAAGAGCCACAAAGCGCGGCACCCGTTGATGATAAAAAGGCAGCGGTAGCTGCGGCCATAGCTCGTGCTAAAGCTAAAAAAGCGGCTAAAGCACTAGAAGATACCGAACAAACTCAGCCCCAAGAGCTACAAGTTGATAGCGCAGCACCTAAGAGTGCAGAAAGTAACACCGATGACTCATCAGTTCTTATTAACGCAGATAAACCTAAATCAGCCGACGATAAGAAAAAAGCCGCCGTGGCTGCTGCAATTGCGAGAGCAAAAGCTAAAAAGTTACAAAAAGAAGGAAATAATCAGTCATGAAATTAACCATGGCCAGTTCGCCGCATAATCACAGCCATAAATCGTTAACGCGATTAATGCTTAGCGTTATTGCTGCGTGTATTCCTGGGCTAATTGCTCAAGTTTTCTTTTTTGGAACAGGTGTACTTATTCAACTGGTACTAGCGCTTGTTGCTGTAAGCGTATTTGAAGCTGCAATAATGCTAATACGAAAGCGCCCTGTTTGGCCTGCATTAAGTGATGGCAGTGCGTGGCTTACTGCCGTGTTATTGGCACTGAGTATTCCACCACTTGCGCCTTGGTGGATAATCGTTATTGGCTGTTTATTTTCTATTGTTATAGTTAAACAGCTTTATGGCGGCCTTGGGTTTAACTTATTCAATCCAGCAATGGCGGCTTACGTACTGCTTTTAGTTTCGTTTCCGGTACAAATGACCGCATGGTTGCCTGTTACCGATTTAATAAATACGCCAATAGGCTTTGCTGATCAGCTAAGGCTAATATTCACCGATTTTACGGCCTCTGGGTTTAGCCTAGATCAAGTACGTGCAGGGGTTGATGGCCTAACAATGGCAACACCGCTGGATACTGTTAAAACAGACATAGCACACGGTTTAACCGTTACCGAAAGCATGCAAAAACCATTATTTAACGAATGGGCTGGCCTTGGTTGGGTGTGGGTTAACTTAGGCTTTTTAGTGGGTGGTTTATACTTATTAAAAGCAAAAATAATTAACTGGCATATTCCTGTAAGTTTTATCGCAAGTTTAGCTGTATGTAGTGCTATTGGTTATATCGCATCACCAGGTACAGAGCCGGGCACCCTATTTCACTTATTAAGTGGTGCCACTATGATGGGGGCCTTTTTTATAGCAACCGATCCGGTATCTGCAGCAACAACTAACAAAGGGCGCTTAATTTATGGCGCGCTAATTGGCTTACTAATTTATTTAATTCGTACCTTTGGTGGTTTTCCTGATGCCATCGCATTTAGCGTATTATTGATTAATATTGCAGTGCCGCTAATAGACTACTACACACAGCCACGTACTTATGGCCATGGAGCAGTAAAATGATCATTTCGTCAATGGCTAAAAATGGTGCTATTTTAACTGCGTTTGCGTTAGCAACAACGGGCTTAGTTGCCTCTATCAACGCACTTACTGCCGATAAAATTGCAGAGCAAGAACAACTGCAACTTACTGCGCAGCTACAAGAAGTGCTCGACCCAAAATCGTACGACAATCAATTATCACAAGATTGCGTAATTATTACTGACGAAAAGCTAGGCCCACACGCAAACCAAGTAATTTACCGTGCTCGTAAAAACAATAAACCAGTCGCTGTTGTTATTAGGCATGTTACGCCAAACGGCTACAGTGGCGATATTAACTTATTAACAGCTGTATTGAGCGATGGCACTATTGCTGGCGTGCGTACGACTAAACACGAAGAAACCCCTGGTTTAGGCGACAAAGTAGAAGTTAAAAAGTCACTTTGGATCACAACATTTAAAAGCTTAACGGTTGAAGGCGAAGAAGACGCTCGCTGGGCTGTAAAAAAAGATGGCGGCCAGTTTGATCAATTTACAGGCGCGACCATAACGCCACGTGCTGTTGTGGGCTCTGTTAAAAATGCCGTATTGTTCGCACAAACTAATTTTGATGATATTTTTGCAGCACCTAATGCCGAATGTATGGAGGTAGCTAAATGAGTGAGTTAAAAACATTATACAAAGAAGGTGTGTGGGTAAATAACCCTGCCCTTGTACAGCTTTTAGGTTTATGTCCACTGCTTGCCGTTACCTCAACTGTAACAAATGCCTTAGGTTTAGGCTTAGCAACTTTACTCGTACTAATAGGCTCCAATGTTACCGTATCAATTGTGCGTAACTGGGTGCCAAAAGATATTCGTATACCTGTATTTGTAATGATCATCGCGGGCTTTGTAACAATAGTTCAATTACTTATGAACGCTTATACCTTTGGTTTATATCAATCATTAGGGATTTTTATCCCGTTGATTGTAACTAACTGCGCCATTATTGGCCGCGCCGAAGCTTACGCCTCTAAAAACCCTGTTCATTTATCAGCATTTGACGGCTTAATGATGGGTTTAGGCTTTATGGCTGTACTGTTAGTATTAGGTACTATGCGCGAACTAATCGGCCAAGGTACGCTGTTTGACGGTGCCGACTTATTACTTGGCCCATGGGCACAGAGCTTGCGCATAGAAGTATTTAATTTTGATAACCAATTTTTACTCGCAATTTTACCACCGGGTGCCTTTTTAGGTCTTGGACTACTTATTGCTGCTAAAAACGTAATTGACGCACAAATAAAATCAAAGCAAATTGCACCGCCAGAGGCTGAAAAAGGCCCTCGAGCACGTGTTACTAGCTTAACTTAAGGGGAAAACGTATTAGAGCAACAATTAGCACTAATACGTTTTAAGTTGCATGAATAAAGAAAAACGTCACCAAATACTGTCGCGCCTGCGCGACAATAATCCGCACCCAGTTACTGAGCTTGAATATTCAAGCCCGTTTGAGTTGCTAGTAGCAGTAACACTCTCAGCGCAAGCAACCGATGTAGGCGTTAATAAAGCCACTCGAAAGTTGTTCCCTGTTGCTAATACGCCACAAGCCATTTTAGATATAGGTCACGATACACTGCGTGATTATATAAAAACCATCGGCTTATTTAATTCTAAAGCTGCCAACGTTTATAAAATGTGCCAAATTTTGGTGGATGAACATAACAGCATCGTGCCAGAAAATCGTGAAGCCCTAGAAGCCCTACCAGGCGTTGGCCGTAAAACCGCTAATGTTGTACTCAATACAGCCTTTGGCTGGCCTGTAATAGCCGTAGATACACATATATTTCGTGTATCTAACCGTACCAAGCTTGCCATGGGTAAAGACGTAGTTGCTGTAGAACAAAAGCTTGAAAAGGTTGTACCAAAAGAATTTAAAGTAGACGTTCACCATTGGTTAATACTGCACGGGCGTTACACCTGCGTAGCGCGTAAACCAAAGTGTGGCAGCTGTATTATTGAAGACTTGTGTGAGTTTAAAGAAAAAACTGATTAGTTCCAAAAGCGCGGCAAGTAGTCGCGAGTTTACCTCGCGCAATGAAGCACAAGCCTCAAAACCCCAAAAGCGCGGCATAAAGCCCCGCCTACAAATACAACGCCAACCCTGTAGTCGCGAGTTTACCTCGCGCAATAAAGCACAAGCCCCAAAATCCCAAAAGCGCGGCATAAAGCCACGCCTACAAATACAACGCCAACCCTGTAGTCGCGAGTTTACCTCGCGCAATAAAGCACAAGCCCCAAAATCCCAAAAGCGCGGCATAAAGCCACGCCTACAAATACAACGCCAACCCTGTAGTCGCGAGTTTACCTCGCGCAATAAAGCACAAGCCCCAAAATCCCAAAAGCGCGGCATAAAGCCACGCCTACAAATACAACGCCAACCCTGTAGTCGCGAGTTTACCTCGCGCAATAAAGCACAAGCCCCAAAATCCCAAAAGCGCGGCATAAAGCCACGCCTACAAATACAACGCCAACCCTGTAGTCGCGAGTTTACCTCGCGCAATAAAGCACAAGCCCCAAAATCCCAAAAGCGCGGCATAAAGCCACGCCTACAAATACAACGCCAACCCTGTAGTCGCGAGTTTACCTCGCGCAATAAAGCACAAGCCCCAAAATCCCAAAAGCGCGGCATAAAGCCACGCCTACAAATACAACGCCAACCCTGTAGTCGCGAGTTTACCTCGCGCAATAAAGCACAAGCCCCAAAATCCCAAAAGCGCGGCATAAAGCCACGCCTACAAATACCACGCCAACCCTGTAGTCGCGAGTTTACCTCGCGCAATAAAGCACAAGCCTCAAAAGCGCGACATAAAGCCGCGCCTATCAATCCATCTAGATAAAACATTTTTATACGTGAGGGCATGTTAGTGAAATAGAACAATTATTAGAACATTATCAAAGTATTAATTTCACAACGCTCACTCCTTTGGTTATGCTAGTGAGCATTATAAAATTATATTGCGAAACCCTCTATGCTACCTCTACTTCGTATCTTGATAATTGAACAAGACCCAGCCACCTTACAAGGGCTTTCAACTAATCTGTCAAAGACCATTCCTAACTTTGAGCGAGACGATATTCATATCGATATTATTGAATGCCTCGAGCTTAAACACGCGCTGGAATGTGTAGAGGAAGATGGTGATATTCAAGCCGTGGTTCTCAGTTGGGATATGCACAACAAAGTGGGTGAGCGGATGTATAGCCGCTTTATCGAGGATTTAAAGGCAATTCGTCTTGAGTTACCGGTTTATGTTATCGGCGACGACACTAAAGGGCTGGAGATCGTAAACGAATCAGAAGAAATCGAATCATTCTTTTTTAAAGATGAAGTGATTTCTGACCCAGAAGCTATTTTAGGTTATATGATCAACGATTTTGACGACCGCTCTGAAACGCCATTTTGGACGGCGTATCGTCGTTACGTTGGTGAAGCAAACGACTCTTGGCATACACCGGGGCATAGTGGGGGTTCTAGCTTTAGAAACTCCCCTTATATCAAAGATTTTTATCAGTTTTACGGCCGCAATGTATTTGTTGGCGACCTGTCGGTTTCGGTAGACTCGCTAGGTTCATTATCAGACAGCACCAATACCATTGGTCGCGCTCAAGAATCAGCCGCGGCGACGTTTGAGGTTAAACACACCTACTTTGTTACAAATGGTTCATCTACCTCAAATAAAATCATCTTGCAGACACTGCTGCGCAAGGGAGATAAAGTAATTGTCGACCGTAATTGCCATAAGTCCGTACACTATGGCATCTTGCAATCAGCTAGTTACCCCATTTATTTGGCGAGTATCTTAAATCCAAAATATGGCATTTTCGCGCCACCATCGTTGGCCGACATCAAATTAGCAATTGAAAACAATACTGATGCTAAATTACTAGTGCTTACCGGTTGTACTTACGATGGCCTACTTAGCGACCTAAAACAAGTCGTAGATTATGCTCATCAATATGGTATTAAGGTGTTTATAGATGAAGCCTGGTTTGCATACTCTTTGTTTCATCCTAGTTTTCGTCATTATTCTGCGATACATGCTGGGGCCGATTACATTACGCATTCGGCGCATAAAGTAGTATCGGCGTTTTCTCAGGCGTCTTATATTCATATTAACGATCCCGATTTTGATGCTGATTTCTTTCGAGAGATTTATAGCATCTACGCCAGCACATCGCCAAAATATCAGCTTATTGCATCGCTTGACGTGTGCCAAAAGCAATTAGAGATGGAAGGCTATAAGCTACTTAATGCGCTGCTAAATCATGTTGAGGAGTTTAAACAACAGATGGCCTCGCTTAAGCAAATTAAAGTATTAGCTAAGCAAGACTTTATGGAAATATTCCCGCATTTTAGTGGTGATAACATGGGTCACGACCCATTAAAAATCCTTATTGATATTAGTGAGCTACCTTACTCATTAAAAGATATTCATAAATATCTACTGGATGAAATTGGGCTAGAGATAGAAAAATACACACACAGCACCATTTTGGTTTTACTGACGCTTGGCGGCACACGCTCAAAAATAATTCGTTTGTACAATGCATTGAAAAAGCTAGACAGCGGTAAAGTAAAACTATCGAAATCGACGCGTAGAGCTCGCTTACCTGAAAATTTACCAGCTATAGATTTGGCGTGTATTCCAAGCGATGCTTTTTATGGTGACCGCGAATCTGTGCCTATTAGCAAAAGTAACAACCGCATTTGTGCAGGTTTAGTTACTCCATATCCACCGGGGATTCCGCTTTTAGTCCCAGGCCAGCATATCACTAATGACCATATCGAATATTTACAAGAGTTGGCAAGCCAAGGACTGACGATTCAAGGCAGTTTCGATGGTGAAATTTATGTTCTTAAGGGTAAGGTTAAGAAGTAACGGTATTGGTTTAATACTATCTCGATAATAATACCAATCTGCTTATATACGGGGTCTATTTAACGTTAAGAAAATTACGCTAGAACTAGGCAAAAATTTTTGTATCTAGTTGTTCTAAATAAAAAATTTTTAACGACGTTATAGTGCAATTTAATTCGTTAAATTGATCAAAGATTTATGCAGGTTGGTATAATTACTGGTGGCAGTGCCGCAAGACATTGCCGCTGTAACAGTATTTAAAAGTAAAATACAAAGTGGAATAAATCATTTTTATAAATGTTAACTAATTTTAAGTAAAAAAAAGCAAGCCAGATAGCTTGCTTTTAACGTCTTTAAATACACACACTTATAGACTCGATTTAACTATAACTTTTAAAATCTATAGCTAGCGCCAAATGTAATACGGCGGTCTGTAATACCTTGGAAACAAAGTAAAGCACCTTCGTTCACACAAGACTGGCTAACTTCTGATTCAGTTAAGTTAACGGCTTCAATACCGATATTTAGCTGATCGTTCACATCATAACTTATGCTGGCATTAAGCTGCCCTCTGCCTTCTTGTACAACAGGGAAACCCCATGGGAAGCTTGAAGTGCTACCAAAGTCAGTTGAACGGTACCCTTCGCGCCACGTGTAACGCGCTCGAGCAGATAGACCGTATTTCTCATAGTAAAATGTAATATTATATGCATTTTCTGACAGATCAATGAGTGATTGCTTAGCACTTATGTCTGCATCCGGGTTACCGGTTGTTAATGCAAAAACAGCATTTGCACGACTCGTTGCAGTGTCAAATGATTCACCACCAGAAAATTCTTGATAGGTATAGTTAGCAACCACACCAAAACCTGATGCCCAACCTAGCTCTTTTTCAAAACTTGATAAGTCGTATTGAGCTGCAAGCTCAATACCTTGCTGTGTTGTTTCACCAGAATCATTAATAGTAGTTTGCGTAGGAACACATAACCCTACGCCAGCATCTGGGCCAAACACGTTTATGTCTGCAATTGGATTAAATATGCCGCCGCCTTCACACTCTGGACCATTTGTATCGCGAAAGCCTGTGCTTGGGTCTTCAAATGGGTCAACTTGCTGTGTAACGTGCAAATCGCTACGTGTTTTATGAAAGTACCCCACACTTAACAAAGCAGCGGGTGCAAAATACCAATCTGTGGATATATCGAAAGAGGTTACTTCTTCTGGCGCTAAGCCTGAATTACCAATTGAAACGGCACTATTAGGGCTGGTGCCAAACGTAACAGATGTAGATAGGTCATCAAAATCTGGGCGTCTAATATCTTTTGACCAACCTAAACGAACAATCACATCTTCACTTACATTCGCGGCTAAATTAAATCGTGGTAAAAAGAAATCGTAATCACCTTTTGACGTTAGCTGAGTAACCAGTTCGTTGCCACTTCCATCTTGAGTAACAGAGTTACCTAGCGATGTAACTTCAGTCTCTAAATAACGTAGGCCAAAGTTACCGCGAAACATGCCGTACTCAAAATTTGCTTGTGCATATAAGGCATGTGTTTCTTCTTCAATATCAAAAAATGCATTTACTTGAGACGTTGGTGAACTTATTGGACCGCGATCAGAACCCGTTATTGCATTATTAGCTTCAATCGCTTGGTTAAGCGCTGCTAATACGGCTTGTGGATCAGAGGATGCAAGCTCTGGGTTTATAAGTAAGAAATCACGAATATAGAGTGCTCGCCCATCACCATCGTTAAAGTTATCTGGGCCCGCTGTTAATAATTGTGCAAATAAATCACCCGTTGGGCTATCAGCCATATTTCTTAAACCAACGTTAGAGCGAACTTGATCCGACACACTACTCGTTTTACTGTAGCGGTAACCAAAATCGACTGACGTTATTACATCATCTAAGTAATATGTAAAATCTGTACGAAACGCATCTTCTGTATTTTCTGACTCATCTTGCCCTTGGTTTACGTCACGTAGAACAACATTTGCAGGGTCGAGTAATTGAGCCATTGTTGGCGCGTTTGCCTCCCCCGTTGCAATCCCAAACGTAAGTGCATCACCTGTAAGATCATACTCAAAAGGAGTCCCGTTTTCATTTGACGAATTAGTAGCAACATTTGGATTTATAAAATTAAGCGTTGTATTAAAGCTTGGTGTAGTTGAATCAGAACGAGAGGTTGAGGCTTCAACACTTGCAAATAATCTATCGCCTTGCCATTCGCCCCCTATTCTAAATATTTTGCTCTTTGTGATGCGTGAATTAGTATCGCTAGAAAAACGCAAGTTAGGATCGCCACCACCGTCTTCAACCGGAATTACGCCTCTTACGGCCGCTTGTATGCTGCCTAGGTTTTGTCCGTCCAGTGAACCAAAATTAACTGTTTCAAATTCACTCGGTATTGATACATTTCTAAGATCACTTAGGCCAGATGCTTGTACTCTTGAGCTTTCTTGGCGGCGCTCTTGATCGTTAACAACTGCATCAAAAAAGAATTTCATATTATCGTTTGGTGCATATTCAAATGTACCTGCGAAGTTTTTTGTCTCGTATTCGTAATTATCGTAATCTTGAATTAAAAATTGTACTGGTAGAAAATCAAACGATTGTGCACTTGCAGCACCACTATCAGCGGCTACCGAATTATCTCTATCTGCGCGAGGACGAAATGCGGTTACGTCTTGCTCACTGTAACTACCACTAAATACAACACCAAACTTACCGCCCGAATCAAGCTCCCAGTTATCACCCCAAGCACCCGATACCCTAGGAGTCACGCCATCTGTTGATAAGCTACTATCTTCACCTTGGACTCTAATTGAGCCTAGAGTTTCATTTAACTGTAACGGGCGAATTGTTTTAAGGTTTATTGTTGCGCCCACAGAGCCTTCGATTGTTTTTGCTTCTGGTGACTTAATTACTTCTACACCAGAGATGATTGCAGCTGATACATCTTCAAAACTAATGCCACTTCGTCCAGACCCTGAGCCAACTGTTGATACGCCGTTCACTTCTGTACGATTAGCATTGGTACCACGAATTTGAACGCCCGTACCTACCCCTGCTTCACGAGTAATTTGAATCCCCGTTACGTTTTCAAGTACTTCTGCGAGGTTTTGATCTGGTAGCTTACCAATATCGACAGCCTCAATAATCTCAACAAGGCTATCTGCTGAACGCTTTTGTGCAAGCGCATTTGTAAGCGATTGTCTAATACCTGAAACCTCGATAACCTCAAGATCGTCCGCAGCTTTTTTTGGAGCTTCTTGCGCCTGTGTAGACAAAGACATACCAAGTGCGGTTGCCGATATAACTGCCAGTGTAATTTTAGATAACTTGTGACTCATAGTTTTTTTCCTGTGTGTGTGAAATGCTATGTTTAACCAGCTACTTTATTGTTTTTATTAAAAGCCCTTTATTATTACAAAGTCTTAACTTTATATTTACACTCACACCTACAAAGGTCAACCTTTTGGTAATGAATTTAGATCAAATATCATGCAATATGTTATTACCAAAATAGAAAAACCTAACTAAATTTCAAGTTAAAAGCAAAACTTACATTTTAAGCTTATGTTATTTATAGTTTTTAAATTTTATTAGAAATAAGACTGTCAATAACAAAGGTTAGAATAGTTATCGTTTTAAAAATGAAATAATTTAGGCAGGAGAAACCGATGATGTTGGGCGCGCTGAATAAACAGCATTATTGGTTAACCAATTTAGTTGTTTTTTAGTCAAGTAGCGTAATTCTGGAGTGAGTTTTTTTAAGTACTGTTTGTTGATGTTATCGAAAATATAAAATTGAAGAATTTGAGGATCAAAAAAGGCGGTAAAACCGCCTTTTTAATGTGATCTAATGTTTAACTATTATTACAGTTTGTAGCTTAAACCTAAGAATAAACGTGGGCCGTAGTCATTCACTTCACCTAAGTTACCTTCAACAAAGAAGTCTTGTGATTTAGGTGCACTGAACAAGTTAATTGCTTCTGCTTTAACTCTAAAGTGCTCATCAATTTTGTATGATGCGCGCATTTCCCATACGCCTACGCCATCAACATAACGAAGTCGAGTACCATTTGTAGTATATGGTTGGAAATACTCACTACGATATTTGTAAATAACAGCAGTATCAAATCCACCAATTTGGTAGTACAGCTGACTGCTAAATACATGCTTTGAGAAACCAGGTACTGAAGCCGACTCAATAATACCGTCAGTTAATTGTGTAGTATTACCATCTACGTCAGTCTCAAACGTATCGCCGTATAAGCTATCTTGGAACTCAAAATCAGTGTCTGCATAGTTGTAACCAAATTTCATACCGATGCCATTATCCCAGCGGTAAGAAAATGAAGCTTCAAGACCTAATATTTCACTGTCATCATCTGATGTAACAGAGTTAGTAATTGGTAATGAAACAGTTTCACCGGCAACAGTAAAATCTTCAATTACTGTTTGTTGTTGAAAACCACCGTTGAACTGTTTGTAGTATAAGCTTAACGCTAAGATTGAATCTTCGTTAGGGTACCATTCAAACGCAGCATCGTAGTTCCACGACATAAGCGGTTGAGTGTCCGGGTTACCAGAGCCATTTACACCCACTAATAAATCGCTAATTGATGTTGCTGTACCTTCTGTATCTTCTTGGAATGTACGGCTGTAACCTAAATTAGATGGATTTGCGCGTGACATACCACGGTATATACCTGCACGGAATAAAATATCTTCACTGTAGTCAATAACTAGGTTAAAACTTGGTAAATACTTAGTGTAATCACCACCGCTTTTTATTTTATCCAATGAACCATTATCAGATTCAACCAGAGAAAGTACACCAGTGTCGCTTGTTACTACGTCAAAGCTATTTCTAAAACCAATCGAAGTTACTTCTGTGTCTACAATACGAAGACCAAAGTTACCGCGAATGAATTTACCAAACATTTCAGTATCGTAGTTAGCCATTAAGTACACTGATGTTGTTTTTTCTGTTACATCAATTGTACCTGCATTTTCATATTCAACTTCAGGGTAAGCAAACACACCATCAGCGTTAGAACCAGCTACAGCTTGTGAGAAACATACGTTGTCGTATGTAGCCCATGATGAACCTGTACCGCTATCTACAACGTTACCGTCGCTATCAACATTTGTTACGATATCGCCATCAGATACACTTGATAAAAAGCCTGATTCAGGGAAATCGATTTGACAACCTTGTAATACGTCAAGCGCTTCAGTACCAGAGTCTAGTGTAAATTCGTTTCTTGAACCGTTACCTTGGCTACCACCATACTGTAGGAAGGTCATTTCAGATGTTCTAATACCACCTTGAATACTGGTGAAAACATTGCCATCTAAGGTATAGTCAAAATCTAGTCGCGCTGAGATAACTTCGTTTTCACGAACATTTTCACGGTCAAGTCGTGTTCTTAGGCTATCTGTAAAGTTTGAAATATCTGTTACGTCAAAATCTGTCAGTGTAAAATGAGGGATCTCATCGCCCATATCCCAAGAAAAGAAATTACGACCTGATGTTCTACCACGGTTAGATATTTGAAGTTCTTCACGTTCTGTTTTTGAGTACGCTAAATCTAGGTCAACAGTTAATCTATCAGTAACTGTATGTTCTATATTTATGCCGTAACCTTGGTAGTTTTCTTCACGAGAAAATTGCTCACCCGCTGATTCAATGCGCTCTTCACCTTCCCAGTGCAAAATACCGCCTACATCATTAGTAACAAGTGTTGGACCTGTTACGCCTGGTGTTGCACGTTTTTGTAAAAAGATTAAATCGTGGCGTGCTTCTTGTTGTGTTCTATCTGAAATCTGTGCATCAAAGTTAACATCCCAATCAGCTGACGGTTGGTATTGCAGTGCAAAAAACATTGCATCACGTTCATCTGATGTCTCGTTTTGGCGGTAACTACGGCTACTGCCAGTCCAAGCGTAAGGAGTACCATCACTTACTGCTTTACCTGTTTCAGGATCAATTTCTGTATCGTAACCTTGGTTGCTACTGCCACTAACTTGGTCTTCACAGTCGCCTGCGCTGCTACGATAAAAACCTTCATTGGTATTATTAGGATCGTTTAAACACGCCCATAATGAAGAACCTGATGGGCTAGAGCTTCTGTATTCAGCTTCTGGTTGGCTGATATCTTGGCGCTGTACGCCAAAAGACACACCAACGGCTTGGCCGTTATCAAATTCAAACTGGTCAACATAACTAAACGTGCCACGGTAACCCGCGTCACTTTGCAGCGAGTTATCTACATTACCTTCATCAGGGTTGTAGTTTAATTTAACTTCAGCTGATACACGTTGCTTGCCAAAATCAAGTGGAGTTATAGTTTCAAGTGCAATAACACCTGCAACACCACCTTCAATCATTGACGCATCTTGCGTTTTATAAATTGCTACTTTCTTTACAAGTTCAGACGGAAACTGCGAAAAGTTAACTGAGCGGTCACCACTACCATTAGTCGCTTCACGACCATTGATATGCGTTGCACTTAAAAATGGACCAAGACCACGAATAGTGATTTCTGTTGCACCACCGTTTTCACGGTGAGATGCAGCACCTGTAATTGATTCCAGTGCTTCACCGATAGACAGTGCTGGTAAATCACCAATATCTTCAGATGACAGGCCATCAACTACCGTTGTTGCTTCACGTTTAATTGCTATTTGGTCTTGAATCGTTCTACGTGTACCTGTAACACTAATTATTTCAACGTCTTCTTCAACTTCTGTCGCTTTTCCCTGATCTTCCTGTGCGCTTGCTGTAAATACGCAAGAACTTGCCATACCTGCGATGACCGCTGTTCTTACCCATTTTGCAACTGGGCGCATTGCAAACTGCCCTGTTATAGAATTATTGTTATCTCGTGACTTCAACGACATTTGAATTCTCCGCTGGTTGTTGTTGTGTGATTTTAGTGTGTTAGCTTGTTATGCTTATGTATATTTTATGTGACCTTTGACGTTAATATACTTAAACGCAGCACGATGATCAACCAATTTGACGTTTTAATATTACCATAAGGTATACCAATTTTAACTTAGCGGCATTACCAGTAGGTCAGGCAGGTTTTTACTAGAATATAAACCGCTCTAAACTAGTTTATAAATGGGTAATGTAGGTTGAGAAAAGTGTGGTGATTATTAATAAATAATAAAAAAGCCCCAAATTTGGGGCTTTTAAAAGTTAACTGATTAATTGGTTATTTAATCGTTTTGTATTTTCCATGTAGATCCAACACCGACTTCAGATGACTGAATATAATGAAGACCTTTAGCACCCGCCTCTGCCTGAAGGCCTGCAGGGTCAGTTTCTAATAACGTACTTGTTGCTGTAACGTACTCAAGTACTTCTTTGCCATTAGTTGCTGGGTCTTGGTCAATTGCACCATCAGTATCGAATGCGCCATTACCGTTTAGCTTTCTAATTTCAACCCAGTCACCGCTTGCATCGCCTGATACTCGACTATCCATATAACCAAAGTTGTTACTTAGCACCGAACTATCATGATTAATTAAGTCACAGTCATATTCAAAAGCATGGTCACTATCAAGTGTATTTGGGTAAAATAGCCCTTGAGTTGTAGCACTGCTGTTTATTGTATCTTCGTCTGTTTGATCGCCTAAACCGTTTGCAATTAAGTTTCCATTAAAGTTGATAACAAACGCATTTTTGGTTAGGCCGTATAGTACCGGCGCATTCGCTGCAGTTAACTCATCGCAATCACTTGCTGGTGCTTTAGAGCCTATTTCTGTACTAAATACAATAGGTTGCTGCGAGTTCAAAACCGTATTGTTTGTTATATTTAGTGTAAAGTCGCCGGCACTATCAAGCACTGCCTGATTACCTGAATTTGGTACACCACCATCATCTTGCGAAAATGGGTTAGCTGTAAATACAATACCGCCCGCTTCTTTATTACCAGAACGAATACCTGCAATGTAGTTGTTACTTACGGTGTGACCAAGTGGTGTAATTAATATACCCGCTGGGCGATCATCAGAGCTTGCAATATCGGTAGTTCGAATAATAACGTTATCTGTAACACTGTTGAAGCCACCATCTTCTAGTGAAATACCACCATTAGGATTTACGATTGTATTGCCTTTGATGGTTGCACCAGAAGTTTGTACACGCATTAAACGACGACCTGTTACAAAGTTTTCTACGCGGTTATACTGAATAGTAAAGTTTGCGTTATCAGCTGCACCGCTACCCGTTGTGCTACCTGCATTGATTAAATATAAACTTGATTGACCAAAGTTTGGATTATCACTGTCGCTAAATAAATTATATTGAATAACGTGATCAGAGCTTGATGATGATATTTTTATCACAGACCCTTTTTCTGCTACATTTCGATTAGAGAATGTATTTCGCTCAACCAACGCGCTTTGACCTTTTATCATCAGCCAATGGTATTCAGAGTTATTGAGTGTAGCTTCTTCTCCATCCATCGTGTTTTGCGAAAAAGTAAAGTTATCCCCTTCTGAGTAAATAACAGCACCTTCTTCGGCTTCACAAAATGCACCCGCTTTAGTATCTATATTCTTAAAGGTAAGCCCTGTTAATCCAGCGCCATCTACTCCAGCAGCTACATGCACACATACTTCACCGCTAAGTACAGGAGTTTGACCTTCTACAGCGCGAAGCGTTACTGCACTGGTTAATAAAATTGCGTCCATATCAGCATAAACACCGGTGTTTAAGCCAATAACATCACCATCAGCTAAACCGCCGCTTAAAGCACCAAGGAGTGCTTCAGGGTTACTAACTAATTGTGTGTAAACTAATGTATCAAGTGAGTTTGTAACCTCACTCGCAAAACCATCGTTATCTGTATACGTAGCTTTTACCGACATTATTGAGCCAGCGTAAGCAGAAGGTGTAAATGTTTTACTATTACTGTCGGCTACTTCAACGCCATCAGCAGACCAAGTATAAGTAACGTTTGCCTCTTCAACACCGTTGTTATCAGTTATCTCAGCGGTTAACTCGCCACTTGTCAAATAAGGCGCTACGCCCATAATGGCGACGCTACCGGCTTCGTCAACCGCAACAGCAGAAACAGCAATTGTTTCCTCTGATGTATTATCCTCGATAAATCCATTATCATCTGTGTAAGCAACTTGAACACTTATCTTTTGACCTAAAAGTGATGCATCAACTGTAAAGGTGCTTTGTGTTGCGCCATCTATCTCTTGTGCGTCAGCAAGCCATTGGTAAGTAATATCTCCTGTTGCCCCGTCGGTATCAGCAACTTCTGCTGTTAATATATTACCAACGGTTGGCGTGCCACTAATTGTAACTTCGCCTTCTGAGTTTGTTCGTGCTACAACCTCTGTACCCGTTGAAGTCACAGACTCGTTAAACCCACGGCTATCTTCAAAAGATGCACTAACTGTTATAACTGTACCAAACTGTGCGTCTGTTAACGTGAGCGTTGAAAGTGCTTCATCTGCAATCTCTATGTCATCAGCAAACCATTTATAAGTTACTGTATCGCCATCAAAGCCATTTTCGTCAGCTACATTGGCTGTTAGTTGCGAACCAACTAGAGCGTCGCCCGTAATAGTTAAACTTGCAGGGAATGCGATTGCGGCAACATCTGCGGTTGGATCTGTAATATGCGATTCATTGATACCGCCATCATCGGTATAAAGCCCTTGAACTGTAATTGGTAACCCTATCTGATCGTCAGTCAGTGTAAACGAAGCGCTATTTGCACCTGTAATTGCCTCACCATCTGCATACCAATAGTAAGTCACGTCACCTGAGATACCATCAGGGTCACTAACTTCAGCTGTTAATGTTTGTCCGCTTGTAACAGTTCCACTAAGAGCAATAGAGCCCAAGTTGTTGTCATTGTTGTTTGAGTTTGTGTCACAACCAACTATTGCAGCTGCAATAGCGCATAGCGCAAAATGTTTTAATTTCATGGTGGCTCTATTCTCCAAATTTATGGTTTTAATATTTGGTTATCTATTGTGTGTGTTACCAAATAAATCATGCGTTTATTACCAAATTCATTTAAATTGCAAATAAATTGTTAACCAACTTGGTAATATAACCATAATAAAATAACTTTTTCCACTACATCCACCCAATTAAATAACAATAAATAAACATAAAGTTAACCCTGTACTGTTATCGCAGGTCAAAAATTGAATTCAATCATGCACAATTACTGCGAAAATACATAACCTTAGAGTAAAAAATTGGTTTTACGTGGGGTTAAGTAAATCAGATTTATTTAATATATATGAAGTATTCTTATTTGAAGACTATAAGAAAATTAAGAAATGAAGTGAGTTTGTATAAAAAGGATTATTTACAGAGAGAATGAAAAATAAGGGTAAAAAAGGGGCTATTTTCTTGCCCCTTTTTTATTAAGTACTGGTTTATAAAATAGCGTTATTATAAAACTCTACAGGCTCATTTGAGCCCAAAGCAACAGGCACACGTTGATGCAAGCTAGTTGGCGCAATATCTAAAATACGCGTTCCTCTAGAGGTTGCTTTACCACCTGCGTTTTCAACTAAAAGCGCTAACGGGTTTGCTTCATAAAGCAGTCTTATTTTTCCGTTATCGTTACCACTGCGTTTATCTTGCGGATACAAAAATAACCCGCCTCGGCATAATATACGATGAACGTCGCCTACCATCGCTGCATTCCAGCGCATTGAGCTTTTTTCAAAGCTTTCACAGGTGTAAAGCAATTTATCAAAATACACTTGTGTCGGTTCGTCCCAATAACGGTAGTTAGCCATATTAACGGCAAATTCACGACTCTGCTCTGGCACACTTAACTGCTTATTTGTCAGTAGATAACCGCCATGCGTTGAGTCTAATGTATAACAACGCGTTGGACCGCCAGTACTCATTACAAGTAATGATGAAGGGCCGTATAACACATAGCCTGCACATACTTGATTTACACCAGGCTGACTAAATTGCTCGTCGCTGTCGAAGGCAACATCATCACGGGCTAAGTAAATAGTAAATATAGTGCCTATTTGCCCATTAACATCAATATTAGAAGAGCCATCTAGTGGGTCAAAAGCAACAATAAACTTACCTTCAGGATGGCCACCTACCGCATGATCTTCTTCCTCTGATGCAACTGATCGAACGCTGCTGTCGTCAAGTAGTATGTCTTTAAGTAGTTGGTTTGCAATTACATCTAGCTTTTTTTGAACTTCACCTTGGATGTTTTCATTCAATGTTGAACCTAAAACACCGGCTAATTCACCTTGGCTTACTCGAAAAGCAATTTCTTTACTGGTCGCTAAAATTGTGCGAATAAGTAAAATAAGATCGGTATCTACACCGTCTGCTTTTAATACTGTATTTAGTCTTTTCATGCGCTATACCTATTTACACAATTTAGATCGTCAAAGCATTGCTCTAGTCTTGCAACCATACTTTGCTCTGAATGACGCAACCATACGCGAGGGTCATAGTATTTTTTGTTTGGCTTATCATCCCCATCAGGGTTACCAATTTGCTCTTGCAGGTATGCTTGGTTACCTTTGTAGTAGTCTAAAATACCTGTCCAACACGCCCACTGCGTATCGGTATCAATATTCATTTTAACTACACCATAGGTTAAAGACTCTACAATTTTATCGTACTCAGAACCACTACCACCATGAAACACAAAATTAATTGAGTTGCTTGGTAGATTAAATTTTTCTGATACGTAAGCTTGTGAATCTTTTAAAATAGTTGGTGTAAGAACAACGTTACCCGGCTTATATACACCGTGAACATTGCCAAAAGACGCTGCAATTATAAAGTTAGGGCTAATACGACTTAAACGTTCGTAAGCAAATGCAACATCTTCAGGCTGAGTGTATAAAGAAGAGCTGTCTAGGTGTGAGTTATCAACACCGTCTTCTTCGCCGCCCGTACAGCCAAGCTCAATTTCAAGCGTCATACCTATTTTTGCCATACGCGTTAAGTAACGTTCACAAATTTCAATATTTTCTTCTAAAGACTCTTCTGAAAGATCAATCATATGCGAGCTAAACAGTGGTTTGCCAGTCAGTTCAAAGTGTCTTTCACCTTCATCAAGCAAACCATCAATCCAAGGTAGTAGCTTTTTAGCTGCATGATCAGTATGAAGCATTACTGCCACTTCATA
The DNA here is from genome assembly GCF_011378685.1 of Pseudoalteromonas sp. C8. NCBI lineage: Bacteria > Pseudomonadati > Pseudomonadota > Gammaproteobacteria > Alteromonadales > Pseudoalteromonadaceae > Pseudoalteromonas > Pseudoalteromonas sp. C8. The sequence continues at coordinate 14,275 of NZ_WTKT01000025.1, read as the reverse complement.
ATGTGCTGCCACTGAATGTACATATCTTGCAGCACTTACCGCCCCAAGCACTGCTGATTGTTGCTCTGGTAAAGATAAGCTTTTACCACAAAAAAATTGAGCTCCACCATTAGAAAGCTGAATAATAACGGGCGAGTTTTTCTTTTTAGCAGCTTCTAGCGTTGCATTTATAGATGTTGTACTAACAACATTTACCGCTGGCAAAGCATATTGATTAGTACGCGCATGCTCATACACAGCACTTACTTCATCGCCAACGATTACGCCTGGCAGTATTGTTGGGGCTAAATAATTCATTTATGCAATCCTTTCTATTTTAAAGCCTGGATACAAGAATCGGTAATTGCTTGCCAGTTTTCTTGCTCAACCCATTCTTTCTTCGCTATCCAAGTACCGCCAACGGCGAATACATTATTTAAAGAAAGATAGTCCATTTTGTTACTTTCGCTAACACCGCCTGTAGGGCAAAAGCTGACTGCTCTAAATACTGACGATACAGCTGATACAAAAGGTGCTCCACCGGCTAGCGATGCCGGGAATAATTTTTGCTCTTCAAAGCCATATTCAAGCGCCATTAAAATATCACCTGTGTTTGATACACCAGGAAGTACCGGTACATTACATTTAGCAAGTGCGGCAAGTAATACAGGAGACACAGCTGGCGTTACAATAAAGTCAGAACCCGCTTCTAGTGCTTGCTCTAAAATTTCAGTATTTATTACCGTACCCGCACCTACTTTTAGCTCAGGCACTTGTGCCTTAATAGCTTTTAATGCTTCTAAAGAAGCTTCTGTTCTTAGCACTACTTCAACTAAAGTAAGGCCGGCGTTAGCCATAGCTTTCGCTATTTGAACACCTTGCTCTGGCGTATCAGCTTGAATTATAGGTAGCAGTGTTTGTCCTGACATAAGTTCAGAAAAGCGAGTCATAACGTTGTTCCTTTATAAAAAAGTAATGCGGCCGAGGTATGGCGGCCTTTAATGTTTAATTATTTTGTTATACCAATTGCATTAAATTAATGAGCTATTATAGCGACAAGAAAATAGCTCAATAACAAGGCTAAAATTATGATACATAGTTGTTCTATATAAATAATTTTTAACGTAGTTAGTGAGTTATTTAATACGCTAAGGTGATCATGTTTTTAATAAAATTGGTATCAGATCCCAGCTTTAACCATTGCTAGCTGAAATATATCTTTTGGAGCAATAGCGCCTGGCTGTTGTATAACCGCACCGGCGGCTTTTGCAGCAAGTTGTACAGCACTTGAAATTGGTTTATCAGATAAACGAGCACCTAAGTAAACACCGTTAAAAGCATCGCCTGCGGATGTCGTATCTACAACATTTGTTACCGGTATTATGGTGTGGCTTTGAAGCGTATCGCCCTCTTTTGTCACTACCGATTCAGGGCCATTTTTAACAACAATTTCTTCAATTTGGTAAGGTTTTAAATATTCAACAACCGCTTCTACGCTATGAACGTCATAAAGTGTTGTTAAATCTTCAACGCCTGGTAGGGTAATATCTGCAAGCGTAAAGGCTAAATGATATTGCTCTTTAGTTTCCTCTACACTATTCCACAAACGCGCTCTGTAGTTAGGATCAAAAACTATTTTAACCCCAGCATCTTTGAGCTGCTTTACAACTTTCCAAAAATGCTCACGTCCACTTTCTTCAATTATTGCTAATGAAATTCCTGAAAAGAAAAACATATCACCTTGGCTAAGCTGCTCGAGTGCATCAGCATCTAAAAAATCAACAACCTTTTTAGCTGCAGAATCATTACGCCAATAAATAAAGCTACGCTCACCATGCTCATCGGTTTCTATGTAATACATGCCAGGTACTTTGGTATCGTGAGCAAATACGAGTTGTGTATTTATTTGTTCACTTTCAAAGCGTTCTAGCATTTTTTTACTTAAATTATCTTGACCTAAAGCCGTAACAACCGAAGTAGTAACCTGCGGGAAGCAACGTTTTAAATACACTGCAGAATTATAAACATCGCCTGCAAATGATTGGTGTAGTGTGGCTGCGCTCATAGCTCTAAGCTCGACCATGCATTCACCGATAAAGTAAATATTTTTCATCTTGGAAGTTACCCTATGTAGTTAACTGCTATGCGCTTATACAAAACATATTGGCATAGCAGTTATTATCTAGATTATTGAGGCTTTTTAAGAGGTTCTATTTTTGGAATTAAAATCCAAACAGCTGCCATTGCTATAATGGCTAAAGAAGCACCAATAACAAATGCTGGCGTATAGTTACCATCAGCAGTAAGAATAGGCACAAGCGATGTAAGGCCTACAGCACCAAGTTTTGCCGCCATACCAGAGAAACCTGATAATGTACCTACAGCTTTTTTGCCTAACAAATCACTTGGTAGTGTTTGCACGTTACCAATTGCAGTTTGAAAACCAAATAATATAACAGCCATAATTAGTACCGCTGTCGTTGGTCCGCCTGGATTTGCCATTGCAAGTAATGCAGGTAACATAATTAAACAGCCCAGCGTAATAGTAAGCTTACGTGTTTTGTCTGTATTCCAACCGGCTTTGAGTCGGTTTTGAGCTAATAAGCCACCAAACCAAGCACCAAACATAGCGCCAACATAAGGTACCCAACCATATATACCAATAGACTTAACATCCATGCCGTATACTTCGTTTAGGTAAATAGGTATCCAAAAAACAAATAACCACCAAATAGGGTCAATCGCAGCAGAGGCAATAATTACACCCCAGCTTTGCTTACGAGAAAGTAACTCAGCAGTTGAAGGGTTATATTCTTCTTCGTCTTCACCTGTTACATCGCCATTATCATCAACACGTCTTTGACCTGTTAAGATATATTCACGTTCTTCGGCAGTAAGCCAAGGATGAGAGCTAGGCGGCGCTTTAACTAAAATTAACCAAGGCACTAACCAAAGAAAACCTAATACGCCCACAAAAACAAACACCATTTGCCAGCTAAAGTAGATAGTTAAATAAGCAATTAAGGGAATAGCAATAATACCGCCAATAGCAGCGCCAGAGTTAAAAATACCCTGTGCTAAGGCACGCTCTTTAGTAGGAAACCATTCAGCATTACCTTTAGCTGCGCCCGGCCAGTTACCGGCTTCTGCTACACCTAAGATTGCGCGAAAAATACTAAGGCTAAGTACACCTTGTGCAAATGCATGTGCAACGGTTGCAATAGACCAAACACCTATCGATAAAACAAAACCGAAGCGTGTGCCTACCCAGTCAAATATTTTACCAAATATGGCTTGACCAAATGCATAAGCAAATACAAACACAATTGAAATATTAGCGTATATTTGTTTGCGTTCTAGCGCTGATTCATCAGGAAATAAATCTTCAACAATGTCCGGCCAAAGCACACTAAGTGCTTGACGGTCGATATAGTTAATAATGGTAGCTAGCGCAATTAGCGCTATAACCCACCAACGTAAGCCTTTAAGTTGCATAATTAATCCTCAAGAAAGTCTTCACGCGCTGGGCTAAAAGTATCAATCAGGATTCCGCCTGTTGGGCAGGTAGCTCCATGATCAGCAAATGGTGGGATTAAGCAGCTATCACCCGGTTTTAAGATTTTAGTGACGCCATCAATGTTAAAGTGGAACTCACCTTCAACAACATACGTTACTTGAGAATGTCTGTGAGCATGGTTATAACCAATAGCCCCTTTCTCAAACCAAATTTTAACAGCCATTAGCTCTTCGTTATAACCTAGCATTTGACGTTTTAGACCATTTCCTAAATCTTCAATTTCGGTCTCGTTGCCAAATGAAAAGTTTGCGCTTTGCTTTTGCATCCTATTTACTCCTGATTATTGTTCATCATATAAACGCCTAATCGGCCATTTAAAGTGAACTCTTTATTTTGATAATTGAATGTATTTTTAGCTGAGGTTGGTGCTTTATTAATAGCCACTAAATATGACTTGCCTTTAATATCAAGTTCAACAAGTGTTAAATCGCCCTGCTGACTATATTCAAGCTTTGTAATTCTACTAACAGCTTCTAACGTATATTCTTTACTTGGATTGTATTCACCGTGAGGCTCTAATACAGATATAAATTTATGATGCTTTTGACCCTCAACACGACGAATAAAACCGTTTTCGTTGCGTAAGTTAAAATCAGGGTCGTTTGCGCCTATTTGAGTAAACAAGAAAGACTCATCACCTTTAACCAAACTCGTTTGCGTATAAAAGCGACCATTTTCGTTTAACCACGTTACTTTAGCTAAACCACTTTGAGGTTGCGCTTGAGCTTTAAGCCATAGATGCTGGTAGCCATTTTTAGTACCTAATGCAGACAGTTGTGTTGCATTCGCTTTTAGCTCAAAGCTGGTATCTATAAGCTGACCTTTATAATGCAAAGGCAAATCAAGCTGATGTGCTTTATTTGCTGCAACATCAAATATATCAAGTGCAACTGTGCTTTGTAGTTCAGGTAAGTTAATAAGTGCAAGCGTACGTTCAAGATCAACGCCTTTATAAGCTGTGCTTATTTCGCCGCTTGAAACCGTGCCGTATTCATTCGTTTCGAAAAAGTTAAGTGTAGGGTAATTACTATTTCCTACTTCAACATTTGCATTAAAATGCGTTGTTTCGTCAACCACTACCGTATTGTGCGCAACAGTGTGTTTAGCGTAAGTTTCGTTTTCAGGTAAATAACGACCGCCGTATTTAGCTTCTACATTTAAAAAACGTGCTGCGCCATAATCAGATACAATTTCATTACCGTGGTCGTAAAACTGCCATGTTAATTTATCAAAATGACCATGGCCCAAACCTTGTGCAGCAGGTTTAAATAGTAGCGCTTGATCGCCACCTAGCTGCGTTCTCATTACAACTAGAGCACCTTGTTTACCGTCATTACCATCGCCGAAGGCAACAGACTTAAACGAATAAGGTTTTGCCATTTTGTTATCTAGTGCTTGAGCTACTTTTAGTCCATCACCAGAGAGAATTATTTGGTCTTGTTGCTTAGCAATATCTAAATAACCCGCATCGTTGGTTAAGCCATATGCTGCCGTTACACCATTAACTAACTCAATAGTATCGATACCTTTACTTTTTATTGCATCGTTAATTGGGAAAAACAAACCGTTGTAGCTAAGTTGAATCGTCGTATCAATCGCTTTTAATAATATGCCATCGCGATATTCAAAGATTTTTCGTTGTGGTTCGTTGTTTTCAATCGCTTTAGCAAACGTTACAAAGGGTAATAGTGCAAAGCGTTGATAGTAAGGACCTTCGTTATAGTAACCTTGTGGTGAAAACAGCATTTCTAGCTGCTTAATAAAGCCACCTTTACCCGACTTTTCTAAATCGTATAATGATTTTTCTACCCACTCAGGTTCACCTAATACATACCCTGCCATGCCAACACCCGCTGTTGCCCATGTTCCATGGTTATGTACTTTATTAAATGTAGAGGGTTGGCCTACTGATGTGAACAACGAAACAGGACGTAGTAAGTCATCCTCGATTGTTTTAATGTTATCGGCATTTAACGAGTCATGAATTAGATCATAAGCTTGTATTGTGTACACAAGCCACATTGCTTCATTTAGGCTTTGCCAAAAAAACTTACCTGGATTTTGCGAGTCCATTTTACGTTTTGGATGCAGACCAAGCGTTGGGTATAATTTTGCATACTCAAGCAACATATCACGCACGTAATTTGCATATTTATCATCTTGGCTTAATTGATAAATAATGCCCGCGTTGTACATAAGTTGGTAATTTTTCTTATGACGCTCATGTGTATAACCACCACCGCCGTCTTTTGGAACTGGCACAGTGATAGGCTGTGCAATTTGCTCATCAACTTGTGCTTTTAGCGATTCAAACGCGTTAGCAAACTTTGTGCTACTGTTGCTACTAATTGCTTGGCGCATTTGCTTAACATCATCAGTAGTAATTACTAAGTTTGGGTGCGCTGCATGCGCACCCAATGATGTAAGTAATGTAAGTGCAGCTACAGCAGCTATTTTAAAACCTGTTTGGCATTTTAATAAGTGCATAATATTTACCCTGCCTTATTTAAAATGTTGTTATTTTTTAATACTGCCGTATGCGGGCCTTTAACTCTTAGCTCTTTCACACTTGGTGCTTTAGTTTCATCAAATGTATTGTTTGAGATTTCAGTTTTAGGCTCGCCTACTGTGTGCTCTACAACAATAGGAGCAGTTTTAACAAATTTATTATCTGTGATATTAGTAACCTGAACACCGTGAACATAAATGCTCGCTTGCTCTTTATTACGCTTACCAAAGCCAATATTATTAAGCGTGTTACTCATCATTTCAAAATGAGGACCAAATGTACTTTCATCTGAACCACCACGGTAAAGCTTAACTATGCCGCCTTCTACATCGTTAAATGTATTATTATTTACAATGACGTATTCCGCGTTATAAACACCTAAGTCTTCAATTTCAGTATTTAGACGTAAAATGTCACCTGTTACTGTATTAAAGGTATTACCTGTAAGAATAATTTCATCAGCCATTGCACCTTTACCAGTGATAAAGAAATGGAATGAATGATTAATATCTAAAGCATTCAACTCAGAGTTAGTCATTACAAAGCGATAATTATCAACCATACCCCATTTTTGCGTACGAACAATACTGTTCCCTATTGCATCTGGCGCGTTTTCACCTGAAATTGATAAGCCATCTAGTTTTAAGCTGCCGCCATCATGTATTTCAAATAATGTAGAGCGTTGAAAAGTAAGTTTAGACTTGCCGCTTTGCTTCGCTTTAATTGTCAACGTTTTATCAATTTTAACCAGTTTAGAAACATCATACTGACCAGGTGCGAGTTCTAATACATCACCCGACTCTGCATTATCAATAGCGTCTAGTAATGCACTTACATCAGCTTTAACAGAATGTGTTTTACCAGAATCAAAATCAATTAAGGCAGGTACTTTTGCATACCAGCTAACACCGGTATCTTCTTTTTTCAGCACTTTTAAATCGCGCTTTGCACCTACATTTAAACTTTTAGATGTTGGGTAAAGTAGACCATTACTTGCTTTTTTAAGTGTGATTTTTTCTTTCTTTACACCGTACATTAACTCAGAAAGCACTTTTGTATCAGCAATGTTGTTACTTAGTACCAACCCACTTACATCATCAAATGTTGTAAATGGCTGTTCGCCATCTTGATTTATGATTAAGTTGTTTTTCATTGTGCTGTTTTTAGGCGCCGCACTTCGTTCAGCATCGCTACCAGCTGCAAGTTGAATATGACGCACATTTATAAATGTGTTGTTTTCAATCGTCGCATTTTCAACCTGGTGATAACGATTAATAGATGAATTTGGTACGCCGTTCATCACAGTAAAACCACTGCCAAAACGGTATCCTGTTAGACCTTGTAGGTAGTTGTTTCTTACAATTTGGTCTTTATTGATAACGCGTATACCACCTGTGTGGTCAACACCATTACCAATGAAAATATTTTCTTCTATAAGATTACCGTTACCGTGGCGCAGCGTTAATGTACCGCGCGCTTCATAAAATACATTATTACGAAGGATGTTTTTACCTGACTTAACCGAAACAATTTCTACTTCACCATTGGTGCGTTCAAAGTAGTTATTCTCTACCAATGTATGCGAATCAGTTAATGAGTAATGGCTGGTACCAATACGTAGGGTTTCACCACCGTTCGAACCAAAAGTAGGACGGTAACCAAAGTAGTTGTTATCTATACGATGATAATTTTCCTGACTTGCTTCAGTATTTAAACGCACAGCAACTGTCACGCCTTTATTTCGTTTGCCGACTAAATGGCTATGATCGAAGCGGTTATGTTGTCCATATAGTGCCACCCAATAATCAGACTCTCGTTTGTCTGGATTACTGTAATTATCGATTACTGTTTGTGTAACTCGTGAATTGTATGCTAATTCATTTTTATTTTTACGAAACTCTATTACAGCTGAGCTCGGTGTATAGCCGTCTTTGAATACTAAACCTGAAGCTTCAAGGTATTTACCTGCAAGTCTTAGGTTAGATTGACCCGATAAAATTACTTTACCGTTAGTTTCAGCGGTCAATAAAATAGGAGAGTTTTTTGTGCCTTGGCCTTCAAATAAGATTTCGAAGTCAGACCATGTACCGTTTTTAAGGATTACTTTGTCGCCAGCAACTAAGTTAGACGAAATATCACGGAAGGCTTGTTTATCATCTACAAAATAATCTTTGGCTGCTAATTGCGTAGATATACAACCAATCAGAACTAAACTTAGCTTTATAGTATTAATTAAACGCATAGTTAACTCTTTATATTGTGACTCGAATTAGGCTCTATGAATATTTAAAAGTGGTGTTGCACAAAGCAGGCTAAGTCTCGTCAATCGAAAGTGTGTGTGCTGGCGCTAAACTATAAAGCTAAGCGCCATTTGTCGTGTTTTTTACTTTTCTAACTTTTTGAAGTAATCAAAAATTTCAGGAACGTTACCTTGACCCATACCAGCGTCAAACGCTGCTTGTAGGTTAGCTGATGAACCTTCAGCGATTTTAGATTCAGTACCTAGGTCTTCTACCATTTGTAGGAAGTAGCCTAAATCTTTGTTTGCATTAGCAATTGAGAAACCAAGGTCGCTAACATTATCAACCGCATAGTTTTTACAAAATTGCATAAACGGTGAATTAGATGGACCAGTCGACATGATGTCGAAAAGTTGTTGACGGTCAACACCAGCAAGCTCTGCAACTGCAAACGCTTGTGACATAGCACATACTGTAGTCATGCCCATGAAGTTGTTGATTAGCTTAGTTGTATGACCTGCACCTAGCTCGCCAAGATGGAAAACATTTTCACCTTGATCTTCTAGTACTGGTTTAACTTTATTGAATGTATCAATATCGCCTGCAGCCATAATGTTTAAAAGACCGTCTTTAGCATGTGCTGGAGTACGACCAAGAGGAGCATCAATCATGCCTGCGCCTTTTGCTGCTAAATCAGCACCAATTTTTTTAGTAGATGATGGGATAGAAGTACCAAAATCAACTAATACGGCACCTTCTTTAATGCCTGCTAAGATACCGTCTTCTGCGTAAACAATTTTTTCTACAACTGCTGAAGTTGTAAGACAAAACATAACAATATCTGAACCTTCAGCTAGCTCTTTTGCAGTGCTTGCTGTTTTTGCGCCTCTAGCAACACATGCTGCAACCGCATCTTTGCTAAGGTCCATAACAATTAGCTCATAGCCTTTGTTTTGTAAATTTTCGGCCATATTGCCGCCCATTAAGCCTAAGCCGATGAAACCGATGACTGGTTTTGACATGAATAACTCCTAAATATGTGGCGCATACTTTTATAAGAACAAGTAAAATCTACTTTAAAATACGCTGTGTCTTTTGTTTCAATTTGTAGAGTAACTTTAAGCTTGAGTTATTTATAAATTAACCTGTGCAAAACGTAACTCTGATTAATTACCAATACATTGTATTCACTCAAACCAAGCAACTTACCAATTGGTATGCAAAAACTGTATTACCATACGCCTTTTTTGTCAACCAATAAGTTAACCAAGTAAACCCCGCATTTTTACAAATTACATACAAAAAAATTTAATACAAAATAAAAACAATTAGTTAGGGAGAACTAACCCAATCAAACCCAGGTTAACTTTTGTTGAACAATCAGTAACTTTTTTTATACTAATAGGTTGACCAATAATTAAGTGTTCTTTATTTAAATATGCAAAATTCAATAAAACGGTTCATTAATTGGCAATTTACAATTGATGTTATTGGTAAATCATAAAGGCCATACATGAACAGCTTCCAAATCTCCATCGCATTGAGGTTGTGATCTATAAGTAACGCCTACATATATGGCTAATACACATAAAACCACAAAATGTGCTTAATAATAGTGCTTAGTTGAAAATATACTGAACTTTGAAAAAATCACCAAAGGAACTTAATAATGCGTTTATTACATACTATGCTGCGTGTAGCTAATTTAGACAAATCAATTGCTTTTTATACTGAAGTCTTGGGTATGAAAGAATTACGCAGAGCCGACAATGACGAGTATCGGTATACATTAGCTTTTATTGGGTATGGAAATGAAAAGGACACGACGGTCCTCGAATTGACATATAACTGGGATGAAGATAGCTACGACCTGGGTAATGCTTATGGACATATAGCTATTGAATTTGAAGATATTTACAAAGCCTGTGCTGATATTAAGGCAGCCGGTGGCAATGTTAGCCGTGAACCAGGTCCTGTAAAAGGCGGTACCACTGAAATTGCTTTTGTAAAAGACCCTGATGGCTACTCAATAGAGCTAATTCAGAAAAAAGAAGACATGAGTAACTTTTAAATTACTCACTAACAAATTCAAGTGATAACAATTTGCTTAGTCATGTGGGGCCTAATTGAGGGTGTAACAAGTTTTATGAATTGTTCAGATACTTGTGTAGATTGGTATTAAATAAAAGGTGCTTTTTAGCACCTTTTTAACGCAACTGACTATCTTTACTACCACGTCTATTGAATGATTTTGCGCTAGCACCATTACCTTCTATTGCAGCTTGGCATGCAACACAATAACGCACTCCAGGTAACGCAAGCCTTCTTGCTTGTGGGATTTTCTCGTCGCACTCATCACATAGCTCTGCACTTGCGCCAGATATTAAATTGCTTCTTGCATACTGTACGGCGTCATTAACACTCGCATCAATTTGATCTTGAATTGCACCGTCTCGTGCCCATCCACTTGCCATAAATCCTCCTAATAAAGTTGGATGTTTAAATTTATGCTACCAAATCGAATCTTTATAAGTACTGAATAAAAAAGCTAGGAATGTGATGTTCTTTGAAGGCTTAAGCTACGAAACTATATTTTATACTTGGAGAAAAGATATTGTAGTTGTTCTTTGTGAACTCTTTTTCAAAAAAGATCAACACTCTACAATTAGGCAAAAAAAAGCAGCTAAAAAAGCTGCTTTATAATTCCAATTATTTATTTAAATATTAAAGGCTGTAATCAACAACTTTCATACCTAATTTTTCGAGCTCTGGGCGGAGTGTTTTAGCATCACCTACTACTAAATAAATCATGTCTTTAGTATTTAAGTGTTTTTTAGCTAAGGCGTTAACTTCTTCTTTGCTAATATTGCTAACAATCTCATTTCTTTCTTTTACAAAGCTAGGTTTTAAATCAAATTCTAATATTTGTGCTAAAAAGCCAAGTTTTGCATTAGGCGTTTCGTATTTAAGCGCATCTTTTTGATTGATAGCTTTACGCATAAACATTAGCTCTTCGTCAGTGACACCGTTTTGAGCATAGTTATTAAGCTCATTAGTAAACTCTGTAATAGACGCTGCAGTAGAGTCGGCTCTCACCGCTGCAGAAGCAGTAAAGCCACCTGATGTTTTATCACCCCAAAAACGAGAGCGAGCACCGTAAGTGTAGCCTTTATCTTCGCGTAAATTTAAATTGATACGGCTGTTAAACGTGCCGCCCAGTGCAAAGTTCATCAAGTTAGCTTTAAAAAACTCACCTGTAATATCTTCAACCATATCGCGTTTACCAATACGAATTTCTGATTGAGGAGCATCAGGTTTATCAACCAAATAAATCACATTAGTTTCTACTTTAGGTTCACTGAAATCAACCGCTACTGAGCTCGATTTACCTTTCCAGTTTGTAAGTGTAGCTTTAACTTTTGGTTCAATTGTTGACTCCTTTAAATCTGAGACAATAATGACTTGAGCGCCCTGCGGTTTAAAGTTTGCGCTATAAAAAGCTTTAACGTCAGCAAGTGTAATAGCCTCTATACTATTAAGCGTTCCAGTACTTGGAAGTGCGGCTATATTGTTTCCATACAGTAATTTACTATAAGTATTAGATGCTAAATACCCAGCATCCTTCATTGAATGTTGAATATTTTGAATGATTTGCTTTTTATTACGCTCAAAGTCATCTGCATTAAATGCTGGTTTAAATAACTTTTCTTCGACAAGCTTTAGCGTTGCATCTACATTTTTGGTTAAGCTAGAAACATACACATTTGTATGTGTTTTATCTGAGTAGATATTTACCTGGCTACCTAGCTTTTCAAGCGCGTTACTCATCTGCTCTGTAGTGTAGTTTTGCGTTGACTCGCTCATTAACGATGCAGTTATTGATGATAAACCCACTTTACTGGCTTGCTCACTGTACAGGCCACCGGGAACTTTAATGAAAATAGCGGTAGTTGGCGTTTCTGTACTTTGAGTACCTAATATTTTAATACCGTTTTCGGTCTTAGTTTGCCAAAGAGTAGGAACATCAACAGCAGGATTTGCGCCGGCCTCTGGATGAACACTTCGATCAAATGTATCAACAGCTCTTCGTGCCACTAAATCATCAGCTGTAGTTGTAGATAGACCTCCAAAATCATGCATTTTAGGAGTAAAGTTGTCTGGAGCAGCTATAAGTTGTGTCTGCCCTTCTGGCACAACACTCATAATAACGGCAGATTTATCTTTGATATATTGATTAAAAACACGCATTACATCAGCTTTTGTAACTTTGTTATAACGTGCAATCTCATCTTTAGCTGAGCTTGGATTACCAGTAAATGTTTCTGACGCGGCTAGTTGAGAGACTTTACCTGATACGCTTTGCAGACCAAAAATTGCACCCGATTCTATTTTAGCTTTTACTTTATCTAAATCATCTTGTGTAACGCCTCGCTCTTCAAATTCAACAAATGAATCACGAATGATTTTTTCCATATCAGCTAACGTTTTCCCTGCTGTAGGATTTGGTAAAGCATAAAGACTAATTGAACACGCTAACTCTTGGCATGGGTGATTTGCACTTGCTTGAACAGCAAGTTGAGTTTTAACTAAGTTTTTGTATAGTAGTGAATTATTACCACCACCTAATATTTCAGCAAGTATATCTAGTGGTGCTTCATCTTCAGAGCGAGCGTAAGTCGTTGGGAAGCTCATACTTAATAAAGGTAAATGAACTTTATCTTCCATTGAAATATATCTATCAGCATCTAGTGTTACAGCTGTTTTTTCTACTGTAGGAATTTCAGGGCCTTTTGGGATTGGCGCAAAGTATTTAGTAACTAAAGGCAGTATTTCATTAGCGTTGATGTCGCCACCAATAGTAAGCGTTGCATTATTAGGACCATACCACTTTAAAAAGAATGCTTTTAGATCATTTACATTTACGCGATTAAGATCGTCCATAAAACCAATTACAGGCCATGAATATGGATGACCATCAGGGTACATTGCTTGAGCAACACGCTCACCTAAGCGACCATAGGGGCGATTATCAACGCGTTGGCCGCGCTCATTTTTTACTGTTTCGCGTTGTACTTCAAATTTTTCTTGGGTTACAGCATCGAGTAAAAAGCCCATTCGATCAGCTTCTAGCCACAACATTTTTTCTAATTGATTTACAGGTACTGTTTCAAAATAATTTGTTCTATCTGAGTTAGTTGTACCATTTAAAGTACCGCCTGCTTCAGATATTATTTTAAAATGTTCCTCATCAGCAACATTCTCTGAACCTTGAAACATCATATGCTCAAAAAAGTGAGCAAAGCCTGACTTACCCAACTCTTCGCGAGCAGAACCAACGTGGTATGTTACATCAACGTGTACTAAGGGATCTGAATGATCCTCATGCACAATTACAGTTAAACCGTTATCTAGTTTATATTTTTTATACGGTATATTGATTTCACCTGCATTAGATTTCACTGATTCAATAAGTGTAACGCCAGGAATTGATGTTTCTGTAACAATATTTTTATCAACAGCTTGAGTTGAGCTATTACATGCAGCCAACCCTGATGCAAGTAAAACAGCAAGTGCAATTTTTGTGAGTTTCATTTTTTAGTCCATATTTAAATTAACTCAATGAGTTTAAAGACTAATTAAAAGTACAACAAGGAATATGGATAGATTATGGATTTGCTTTTGTAACAATGTGTAAATAGATTGATATAAAAATGAAATGTGAAATGTGAAATGAGGGTATTAATTTTTGGTTTTATTCTAATAACACTGCACTTCCCTATTAAAAAATAAGTAAATGACATACCTAAGAGATTAGCACTCTTGATAACGTCGTGCATAGAGAGTGCGATGTCACACTGCTTTATACAGTACTTAAAATAAGTAAGTGGCATCCCCAAGAGATTGGCACTCTTGATAACGTCGTGCATAGAGAGTGCGATGTCACACTGCTTTATACAGTACTTAAAATAA